>JAESSR010000050.1 GCA_016764015.1 Phycisphaerales bacterium | reverse complement strand
GAACCCAGAGCCGGAAGACCTGCCTCGAACATGTATGTCGGCCCTCGCGATTGGGGTTGGTGGACTTGTTCGCCCTCCTTCCCAAGCGAACCCTCCCCACCATCTCTTTGAACCCGCGTTGCCGATGATTTGTTCATCCGGGGAGTCTGTGTGCAAACACAGGATTCACGATGCCGCGAACGCATCGGAAAGAGAGAAGCACATGCGTGCAATCATCACATCGTCAGCCATCGCTGTCACCACATCCCTCACCCTCGCCAATCCATACGCATCGAGCGTGTTGTCCTATGACGCGGGATCAAACTCGGCGATCGGTTACAACGACGCAAACACCGCGCTTGGTGCTGCCGAACGATTCACCGGCGAAGGCATCTTCCCCGGCGGCGTCACCCCATTCAACCCGGCCTTTGGAACCGATGAACTTGTTTCGATCGGTAGTGGCGGACATCTTGATCTCCGGTTCGACACCGCCATCACCAACGATGCATCACACGCGTATGGCATCGACTTCATCGTGTTCTCTAACGCCGGGTTCAGCGACACCTCATGGTTCGACGCCGACCCATCCAACGATGGTACCGGCGTCATCGGCTCCAACCCGTTCATCTTTGGTGCTGGCGGCGAAGCAACCATCCAGGTATCCAACGACGGCACCAACTGGTTCACCGCTGCGATCACCACGCTTGATCTGTTCCCAACGCTTGGGTACTCCGATTTCGATCTTCCGACGCCGGGCAGCATCGGCTCGATCGAAACAGACTTCACCCAAGCAATGGACCCATCGTTGATGCTCTCAGATTTAGCCAACCTTTCCTTCTCACAGATCATCGATCTCTACAACGGCTCGGGGGGTGGCGTTGGCATCGATATCTCCTCGACCGGACTCAACTCGGCCAACTATGTTCGATTCCTCAACGAATCGGGCGAAGCCTTTGAGATTGATGCGGTCGCGGTGGTTCCTGCACCGGGCGCATTCATGCTCTTGAGCATTGGCGCTTTGGCTGCGGCACGCAGACGCCGAGCGTAACGATTTTCATTCCCGTTCCCACCCCTTTGGGAGCGGAGAGAGATGACAGTTTGCTCGGGGAAACCCGGGCAGATTGTTTCCGCCTTTGATTGGACGCCCCATGATTCACAAACTCCAGATTCTTCTACTCGCCGCAACATGTACAGGCTTGTGCGCACAAAGCACCCCATTCCCATCGGTGAATCAGAAGCAGCCAGAGGTTATTGATGATGCTTCCATCTGGTCACACTTCGGCGGCAACACCCGCCGACAAAGCACCGCTCGTCTATCGCCTAACATTCCAACACTCGCATCGCCGACCTGGATCGCATTGGGCGATGGCACGACGACCTATATCCCCATCGCTCAAACCGGGCTCGTTGTTGATCGATCGCAGGTCTACACTCTCGCGACCAACCCTGCCCAACCTGGATCGAGCTTTGCTGTTGCGTATAACCGCTTCACAGGAAGCTTCATATGGGCAACACCGATCCCGGCTGCGATTCTTGATTCTTGGTCGACGCCTGCGATTGATATCCAACACCAACAGATCATCATCGCCATCAGTAATCAGCTCATCGCGATTGACACGACAACCGGCGCACAAAACTGGTCCACCCCGATCAACGGCATCGTTGTGAATGCTTCGCCGGTGATCACTTCCGATCTCCGGCACAACGATCGCGCATTCATCACCAACTACTCCTTCGGCGGCGGCAACGCCTCAAAGCTCACTTGCATCAATACCGATCCATTTCACCTAACCCAAAATCCATTCCAGCCCGGCGAGATCGTTTGGCAGGCTTCGCTCAGTGGCGACAGCTCTGGCAATACCCCAGCGTACGCCGATGGCATAGTCTTTGTTGCGACGGCATCAGGATCGAGTTCGCAAGCAGGATTGATCCATGCCTTCGATGCAGCTGCAATAACAGCTCCATCGCCGACTTGGACATTCACCAACACCATCAACGCTGGTTTTTTCTCAGGCGTCTCAATCGCCAAAGGCCATGTCTATGCCTCGTCGTATAACTTCTCAGGGCTTCAGTTCAACTCCAACACCGTCAAGGTGAACAAGCACACCGGGCAACTCGCCTGGTCCGTCCCAACCAACCGCACCGACGCAACCCCGATCGTTTTACCCTCGGGAGATGTCATCGTCTCCGGCGGTGTTCCGATCAGCACCACCGATGCACTCCCGTTCTTTGGCTCGCTCCCAAGCATTCAATACATCGATGAAACAAATGATAACTCGGCGAGTGTACTTTGGGATTCGGCAACCGATACACTCGACGACGCAAACACCAACGGCTACTGGGATCGCGGCGAATCATTCCTCTCGCTGGGCGGCTGGACACACCAACCCATCGCATTCATACTCGACAACACCCCAATGCTTCTCGTCGGCACGCTCCCCGAGACAACCATCACTAATTTCATCAGCCACAACACTGATATCGCGTTGATTGATCTCACCAAGCTCCCAACCGACCCCAACTTCATCGTCGAGCAATACGCAGGCACCGGCTCAACCCCCGCGATGCTCGGCTCATGGATCTATACCCCCGGAGCCAACGGCATCCACGCCTTCGCACCGACCCCACTCACGCCTTTACAACTTATGAGCCGATATACAAAGGGTCAAATCACCATCGACCAACTCATTGACCAACTCCATAGATGACCCAAACACGCGATCCATCCCGGGCCTTCACACTCATCGAACTCTTAGTCGTCATCGCCATCATTGCGCTGCTCATAGGCATCTTGCTCCCATCGCTAAGCAGCGCGAAGCAATCTGCACAAGCAACGATCTGTGCCTCAAACCAACGCCAACTCGTCACCGCTTGGATCATGTACACCGACGACTACCGAGGCTACGCGATGCCTCACCTGCGAGCCTCGGGCATCACTCGCCAATATTGGTACGGCTCCGAAAACATTGCGAATCAAACACTCGATCACAACGCAGGAACACTCACCCCATACCTCAGTGCATCGCCCGGCGACACTTCTGTCTTTGAATGCCCAAACCAGCCAACCGATTCATATCACACCCAAGGTTCGACCAACGGATTCACCTCGACCTACGGCTACAACGCGTATGGATTAGCCCCGTCCACCACAGGCTACTTTTCGCTCTACAACCAACGAACGATTCGCGTTGCGAGCCTGCATCGACCATCTTCGCAGCTTGTGTTTGCCGACACACTCATCGCATTGTTCAGCGGCCAACCCTCCAACTCTGCACTGCTCGACCCGCCCAAACTCTTCACGCCTGGCTTGGGCTGGCGAGAAAACTTCTCGCCCACCACCGCCTTTCGGCACGGCAAACCAAAGGGCGAAGGGTTTGGCCAAGCCATCACCGCCCGGGCCGACGGCTCGGTGACCAAAGAAAAACACGATCCAGAAGCGAAGTCAATTGCCAAACATGGAATCGGTTCAATCTCGAAAACCAACGATCCAAACTATGTCCAAAGCCCAGAGCGGTGGAAATGATGCCAGCGAACAGGGTTGATCGATGCGTGTGTCACTTCGTCATGTTCAAAGACATGCTTCCACTCATCGACCGTCTGCGGCAATCTGGTGTTGATGATGAACATACCATCCTCGATCATCTCCGCACAAAAACCAAATGCACAACTGGCTGTGCCTTGTGTGAACCCTACATCCGCCAAATGATCCGCACCGGCCAAACCCAGTTTGTCCCCCTATCCTTCGGGCATGAATGAAACCATCAACACCATGCGGGCACATCGATCGATCAGGACATACACCAACGATCCGATCCCACAAGCTCATATTGACGAAGCGATGCTCGCAGGCCAAGCAGCCGCAACCTCGTCGTCTGTCCAGCCCTACTGCGTACTCCACATCACCGATGGTGACAAGCGACAAAAAATCGCCAATCTCTGCGGGCCTCAACAAAAGGTTCACGACTGCGCAGCCTTCTTCATCATCTGCGGCGACCTTCGAAAACATATGCTCATCCTCGAACGCGCCAACAAGCCCTACGAAACCGGACTCGAAGCGTTCCTCGTTGCATCAATCGACGCATCACTCTTCGCCCAGAACTTCGTCCTCGCATTCGAATCGCTCGGCTATGGAACCTGCTACATCGGCGGGCTTCGCAATGACCTGCCTGCGGTCGACAAGCTTCTTGGCTTGCCCAAGGGTGTGATGCCGTTCTATGGTTTATGTGTCGGCGTCCCCGATGAATCACCAACACATCGCCCGCGCCTTGCGCCAGATTCGGTGCTGTATGAAAACCAATACCCGTCCGATGATGAAACCAACGCCAGCATCGATCGGTATGATAAGGTGTACGAGCAATACCTCGTCGATCGTGGCGCCAAGCCGGCGACATGGTCGCAGGCCATCGCAAAGAAGTTCAGCTACGCAGCCCGCGAAGGGCTTGGAGCCTACTTTGAATCAAAGGGCGCAGACCTCCACTAATCACAGCACATAATCACAGCACAGGATTCCCACAATGAAAACCACGACATCAATCACAGTGATCACATTAATTGTTTCGCTCGCCATCACGCTCATCGCGGCCTTTGGCTTTGCCCAGCCAACCGCCAAGACGGCCCAAGCACCAGCACCAGCACAGATCGGGCTGGCGGAAAACCAAATCGTCTTTGTACTCAGACACGCCGACACCGATCCAAACTCTGGCAGCAACCCGAGTCTCAACGCCCAAGGCCAAGCCCGCGCGATCCTACTCGCCAACATGATCCAAGACGAACAGCTCAACGCGATCTATGTCACCAACACCAACCGATCGATCCAGACCGCTGCCCCATCAGCTGCCGCTGCCGGCATCACATCAACCATCTATCCCCCATTCGACGCGACCGGTCTGGCGACAAGCATCCGAGCATCGAACTCTGCAAACGCCACCCTCATCATCGCCCACTCCAACACCGTGCCCACAATCATCGCTGCTCTGGGCGGTCCATCCCTGCCCGATCTCGAAGAAACCAGCTTCGACCACTTCTACGCCGTCCTCCTCAAAGACGGCCGCCATGTGCGAACAGTCCAGTTGCGGTACTGAGTCATTCCTTATCCGCAGGCGATTCCAACAACCAACTCGCGATCAAACCGCTCATCGAACTAAACAGCCCGACCCCCACCACCATCAGCACCATCGCCACGATCCGCCCGCCGGTGGTGACGGGTGAATAGTCGCCATAGCCAACCGTTGTGATCGTCACCCACGCCCACCAGATCGCGTCCTCGGCTGTACGGATATTTGAATCATCGACGCCAAGCTCGAAGTGCAAAATCCCCATGCTGCCGATCGTCACGGATAAGAACGCGATCAACCCAGATACGGCCGCCGCACTGCGCCGGCGATAGTGCCCAAGAATCCGCAACAGATGTCGACCCGACCGCACGCCTCGCAGCAGCTGCGCCACGCGCACCAGCCGAACCGCCCGCCCCCACCGGAACGCATCGACACTGGGAATACTCGCGATCAGATCGAGCCAACCCCAAGTATACATATACCGCACCCGCGACTCGGCCTTGTACAACTGGCGAAGAAAATCCGCAAAGAACACCAAGCACGCAACCACATCAATCAACCCGAGCAGCCGAAAGGTTTCTTCATCCATAGGCATCAACATCATCGCCGCGATGACAAGCAACGAGAGCACCGACACCGCCAAGATGAACAACCGATAGCCGGTAGCTTTGGGATCTGCGAGTGCCTTGTCCATTTCAAACTCCTAGCTCAAAATATAACAATCGTCATGACCCTTGAAACGAATACTGAAGAAGGGCCATACCAAAGGATGACAATCCACCTCTTCCGTATTCATTAAACCCACTTGAATCCGCATACACACGCTGGTTGAGTAATCCTTTATTAATCAGGGAACGGCAAAACTGATCTACCAACTCCTGATGCCGAAGACCTGTGAGACAAGCGATCTCTTTACTCCATTGTGCATAGCCTACAGCGCCAGAATCAATTACAAATCCTTGGCCACAACACTGCTTGTAGCAAGCGACTAAGATGGATATCTCACCGACTTCAAGATTTGACACAAGATCAATGTACTGGGCAGGCAGAATATCTTCCTGATTATTAAGCACAGATGCGTTAATAAAAATTCTCCGCATCAACTCAATAGCCTTTGGATCAACAAAATCTGAATCAAA
Organism: Phycisphaerales bacterium; assembly: GCA_016764015.1. Next base: position 9,306 of record JAESSR010000050.1, on the reverse strand, counting down.
ATACCGACAAACTCTTGCAAACCGATCACGGCAAGCTTCGCTTGCTACATACTCGTCTGCAATCTTCCCCTCTTGTTTGAGTTTCTCCCATTCCTCTTTGAGTTGTTCGAATCCATGATTCTTGATTGTTGCCTGAACAACCTTACTCACACTGACAAAATTCTCGTTTTTATCACGCCCTAGCAAGCCAGTGATCGCCTCACTAGTTGCAGCAACAATATCCTTTTTTGACATCCTTCACTCCCCCGTATCAATCACCGCCACAGGCAGCTTCAACACACGCACGCCACCAGCAAGAATAAAGAGCACTCCGAGCACATAAAACAAGTTGCTCAACAGCCGCATATCCCGCACATCATCGAGTACATCAATGATGTCTTTGGTCGATTGATCGGCCCTGAGATTTACAAAGAACAACATCTCAACCATCCACGCAAACGCCATGCAGCAAAGCCCGATGAGGAGCAAGCCCACAATAGTGTTCTTCGGATCTTGACGCATCGCTCACTCCCCCGTATCAAGCACCGCCATGAAGGCCTTCTGTGGGATGTTTACCGAGCCGATCGACTTCATCTTGGTCTTGCCCTTCTTCTGAGCTTCGAGCAGCTTGCGTTTTCGGGAGATGTCGCCGCCGTAGCATTTGGCGGTCACATCCTTGCGGAACCCCTTGATGGTTTCGCGGGCGATGATCTTGCCGCCGATGGCTGCCTGGAGCGGGATCTCGAACTGGTGGCGATCGATCTGCTTCTTGAGCTTGTGCAACAACAGCTTCCCACGAGCCACAGCCCGATCGCGATGACAAATCAAACTCAACGCCTCGACCGGCTCGTTGTTGATCAAAATCGAAACCTTAACGAGTTCGTTCTTATCGAAACGAATGACCTCGTAGTCCATCGTCGCGTAGCCTTGGGATATGCCCTTGAGCTTGTCGTAGAAGTCGAAGATAATCTCGGCGAGGGGCACCTCGAAGGAAAGCATATCTCGGCCATGCGAAACAAACGCCTGGTTCTTGAACACCGCTCGGCGGTCCATGCAAAGCTTCATGATCTCGCCGATGTACTGCCCCGGCGTCATGATCTCGACCTTACAAATCGGCTCGCAGAACTCGGTAATCAAGCCCGCATCGGGCAAGTCCGCCGGGTTGTGAATCTCGATTTCCTTGATCTCATTGCGTTTGCCTCTCATCTTGATCTTGTACGACACGGTCGGCGCAGTCTGGATGACCTCGACCCCGCCCTCGCGTTGGAGGCGCTCTTGGATAATGTCCATATGGAGCAGCCCGAGGAATCCACACCGGAACCCAAAGCCCAACGCTTCGGAATGCACCGCCTGAAAACTAAACGACGAGTCATTGAGAATCAACTTCTCCATCGCATCGCGGAGTTCTTCGAAGCTGTTGCCCTTCATCTCGGTCGTCGATGGATAGAAATCACAGAAGACCATTTGTGACGGAGCTTCGTAGCCTTCGAGCGCCTCGGCCGCCGGGTTGTTCTCAAGCGTGATCGTATCGCCGACACGCACCTCGTTGAGGTTCTTGATCGCCGCGACGAGATAACAAGTCTCACCCGCGCCGATCGTTTTATGCTTCTCTTGCTTGGGCGTGTATTTACCAAGCTCGGTAATCGCAAATGTCCGCTCGATCCCCATCATGCGGATCTTGTCGCCCACCGTCAACTTGCCATCAAACACTCGGCAGTACACAATCACGCCTCGATAATCGTCATAGACCGCATCAAAGATCAACGCACGCGTTTCCTTAATCGTCGAAGGCGCCGGCGGCGGGAACCGATCACAGATCGCTGACAACAGTTCAGGAATCCCCTCACCGGTCTTCGCGCTCACCGGGATACATTCCATCGCATCAATACCCAAAACCTGCTCGACTTCATCCGCGATCTCATCAGGACGCGCACCGGGCAGGTCGATCTTGTTCAACACCGGCACAATTTCAAGGTCCTGCTCGACGGCGAGATAAGTATTCACCACCGTCTGCGCTTCGACACCCTGCGACGCATCAACAATCAACAACGCACCTTCACACGCTTTGAGCGCGCGAGACACTTCGTACCCGAAGTCAACATGACCGGGGGTATCAATAAAGTTGAGCATGTAGTCTTCGCCGTTGTGCGTGTGATGCACCGTGACGGCGGATGCTTTGATCGTGATCCCGCGTTCGCGTTCGAGATCCATCGAATCCAAAATCTGGGCTTTGGCCTCACGATCTGACACCGCGCCGGTGGCTTGGAGGAGCCGATCGGCGAGCGTGGATTTGCCGTGGTCAATATGCGCAATAATGGAGAAGTTTCGAATATGCAAAGCTGGTATCCTAAAGAAAGAGTGTAAGCCCAGCATGGTATGCGAAAACTCGCTCTGAATCAGTCATTCCACCAATCGTCGTACCCATATCCATGCCCATTTGAGCCATGATGTGGGCGAGGATACGAACGGTGAGCACGATAGGTCCTGTGCGTGTTGCGATACGGATGATTTGACCGATACGCAGGACCCCTGCGGGTTTCATATGTCCCGTATCGAGCATTCTCTCTGTTGCGCTGGTTCTGGTCGCCCAATATCGCACCGCCTGCCCCGCCAATGACGGCACCGATTGCTGCGCCCTCGCCGGCATCGCCATTCATTGACCCGATGACCAATCCGGTGACGGCTCCGAGTGCTGCGCCAGTAAAGAGCCCTTCGCCTGCATTACCACATCCGGAGAGTGTACTCGCAGCCAAGACGGCTCCTGCCAAAATCAAAGCCTTGTAGCCAGCCTTGGAACGGGATAACGATCTTTGCGTATGGTTTGTGAGCATAGCCAATCTCCTGAAGTGAACGCTGTGTTGCGGAGCATGGAACGAATCCGTGCCGCATATACTGGTATACCCCACCACTGATCGCTGGGCTGACACCAAATCGCAAATCTCATGAAAATCATCAGTTAAAGCCAATACATGCCCATAAATCTTTCAACTCGGTTCTTCTGTGTGTGCATTTCGATCATTGTTCAATCGGCGCACGCACAATCAATCCGCCCGGTCGCCGATCGGCTCGACGCGATCGTTTCGTACCCGCTTGTCCTCCCGATCAGCGTTGCCAACGAACGCGATCTCAGATCAGGAGTCATCACCAAACTCGACGACGGACGAGAACTCCACTCCCAAGCCTACTGGATCGGACTCTCTCCCATCCGTGTGCTCCCCGCTTGGACGACACCCATAGGCATCTGGACCGCGACACCATACGAAACCATCGCCAAACTCCCCAAGTCCAGACGGCCAATCGGGGCATGGTTCATCAATATCCCCTTGCCGATCGACGCCGTCGGACAAGGCATTTGGTTCCAAGGCGAGCGCTACGAACTCAACTGGTTGCCCGATCCCCAACGAACGCATCTCGAAGCCAATCTTGATTCAAACCCGAATGTGAGTATCAACGATCTTACTGAGTTCTGGTCGCTCAAGCTCTCAGCCGACGCCCGCAACGACCCTGCAGTCCAATCAGCGATCGACCAATACCACCACGACCCGTTCCAGAACTGGCGAGCCATCTTGCTCACCGACGGGCTCGATCCCAACGCGATCGATGCTGCCCAATCGCTCGAACAGCTCGAACTCGAACTCTCGATGGACACTCCGGGTACCAACATCTTGCGTGCACTCGCTCTTCAACACCAAGCCCGTTGGCAGATCATCCTCGGGCGCATCTGGCTCATCGATCCAGCCGTCGCTCGCAGGCTCAAATCTCAGCTCATCGCCACTGCCCGATTTGGCAAACGCACCCTGCCTGTATGGACGAGCGACACCGCTGATCTCTCACGCCTTGCCGATGATTTACTCTCTCCGTTTGTCGATGACCAGACCCGTGTACTTCGCGCCAAGGCCTGGCTCGAAAATCAACCCCGCGCCCTCGCTTGGATCACCGACGACCAAGGACAGATCGAGGCTGATTCAAACCGCTTCCTCCCGACAATCACCATGCTCTCGCTCCCACAATCATTCGGCGATTCCCTCTTCAGAATCGACCCGACCGGCTCATCAACTGAACTCGCCACGCTCTCACCATACAGAGCCACTTCGCAGGTAGTTGCGATCGATCCGATCAAAATCTCGGCGAGCAATCCAACACTTGAAACACAATCGATCCGCATCCGCACCGGTCGATGGAGCACCACCCGCCATGTCATTGCATCACCAACCCCTGCAAGGGCACCTTATATCCGGATAGGCCCGATGCTCAACGACTGGACGATGGATGCCCTGCTCACCGATCGCCCATTGGCCAATGCTTCGCCCAACGCAGCACATTCAGCTGTCGGCATCTTGCGCCGCACTGCGCCGCCCACACGAACAAACCAAACCCAAGGCTGGCAGCTCTACATCGAGCTTGCCTCGCCCGATCCGCACAGCCCCAACGAATCACTCACACTCTGGGTCGGCCCGTACACAAGCCCGTTCGCCGTCTGGACGATTACACCCGATGGGAAGATCAAAGTTGGAATCGGGTCGCGCTCACATATCGCGCTGCCGAGGGTTCAGACTCGAATATTGGACAACCGCTGGGTCGCGATGATCGATCTGCCCACCAGCGCCTTCGACGAGGACCAAATCCTCCAGCTCGGGCTCGAACGCACCGACGCATACAACACACACACCGCCTGGCCCCGCCGAATGATCCCTGACCAACCCGAGCCCGGGCGATTGAGCATTCAAGCCGACAACTTCGACCAGCTCATTTCCAACTAACTACACAATCTTGACTCTCGATGCATACACGAACCATTCAAAAGCGATGAGCACAATCGCAAAGAGTGTGAACACCCGCCAGAGCGATCGCTGCTCAAGCCCGCCCAATCTCCCCGCTTGGGATGTCGCTGATCCAATCGCCACATCTGTTTGTAGCCTCAATGAACTCTCGTCTGCATCGAGCAAGCTCACGCCCACTATTCGCCCGCCAATTTCCACCACGCCCGCTCGTTGCATCGGCCCGATAGATTCTTCGCCATTATCCGTATCAATCCTGATGATCTCGCTGGTTGTGTAGACCTCGCCGATTCCATTGGTTCCGGGCAGAAGCTGCTCGATCACATTGACCAAAAAAATCGGCAACCCGACCTGCACCGCCCAGTTTGAATCGTGCAACGCGAAGCCAACCCGCACATGGCGATGCGCCCCGATCACCTGCTCAACAATGATTGCTCCATCTCGATCACTCGCCAACACCCGCACACCATTATGTGCTGGCAGCAACACTGATCGTTCATACGAAATAGATCCCAATGACGAATCACGCACCATTGCATCGGCTCGATCCCACGAGATCATCCTTGAACGCGATCTCAGTTCATCCAACCGATCACTGCTTGCCTGCCAAGGCAGCAAGCTCCCAAACCCGAGCGTGGCTACATCCCCAATCAGCACAGGCGACACCCGATCGAACACCACCAAATCCGATCCTGCGAACACTGCTTCTTCATCAACCACTTCAACATCGACGCGAGCAATCACGCTGAGCACATCAACCAACAGCGGATCGGCAATCCCGCCCGGTGCCACCACCGTGATCCGCATCGGGCTCGGATCAGGCACCGAAACCCACGCTTGATCATCCGCGTCGAGCGCATCAATCGAATCATTCACATCAAGCTCGACACGAAGCAGCACGCCTTGAATCAGCCGAAGCTCGAAGGTCTCGCTCACCGATACCTCCCCGTCCTCAAACACAATCGCTCTCGAAACAATCAACTCTTCATCGGCCAACACACGAACCACCGCTGCGATCGGCCCGTCATCATTTCGTTGCACACGCACAAAGACTCGGCACATCGCCGGATCACTCCGATCCCGCGCCGCACCGATCGCAATGATGCCGACATTTCCCAGCTTGGCATCATCAGCATAAGGCAATACGCTCACGCCGCTGCCACCACGCATCGCGATTGCTTGGGTGTCGATCGATCCACCATCGGTATATACCCATACCGACCCGTCACTGAACTGCTCACCATCCTCAGAGTCATCGAGAAATGAAGCCTCATGAAGCGATTCGATCAGTTTGATCGCATCAACAGTATCGCCCGGCTGATCGCTCGCCTGGATTGAGTTGATCGCACCGATCACCCGCCCACGCTGATTTGAATCTGAGATCACAACACTCGTTTCAAGTGCAGCTTGAATCACACTCACCCTCGCCGAACGCCCAGAATCAAAGAGCAATCGCACCCGATCAATCGCCTGCGTCTTGGCTCGTTCCAGCCCTGATCGTCCATCGACCACCGCGTTCATTGAGGCGCTCGTGTCGATCACCAAATACACCCGTTGATTCTCACCAAGCGCATCATCGAACACCGGGCGAGCAATCGCCAGCGACATCAAAATCACAATCAGCAAATGCAACCACAACAACATGCTCGGCGACACCCGTTGCCAGGGCACATTGCCCTCCATGTCCCTGACCGCTCGCTTCCAGAGCAGCGTACTCGACACAGAAACAGGACGCCGACGCAGCTTGAGCATGTAGAGCAAGAGCACCGCACTGATCCCAGCCGCACCAGCGATCAACCCCGCGATGGGCGCGAGAAAAATCAATCATTCCACCCGGGTGTAGGCTCGGGCAGCTCGCCCTCATGGCGTTCGTTGTGGTGAATCACCCGAGTCGGACGGAACCCGATCCCGTACAGATAAGTCTCACGCGAAACATCTCGACACGCATCGGGCTTGATCGCGCCCGAAATCCGAAAACAATGCTTCATGCGTTTAATCAGATACGGGAAGGTCTCGCCTTCGAGCACTTTCATGGTGCATGTGCCTCGGGTTTTGAGCAGCTTTGGCAGCGAGTTGATGATCTCTTGGCATAGCCGTTCTGAGAAAAAGTGATCGCCGTGCCCGGTTGTATCTGGTGCCATATCGGAAATCACCGAATCGAAGAGCTCGTCGCCACCTCCGAGCAGATCCGCTGCGGTGACCTTGGTGAAGTCGCCTTCGATCAAGTGCACATTCTCACCATACTCGGTTTTCACGCGTTTAAGATCGATCCCGACGACCAAGCCGTCTTCGCCCACAATCTTCTCAGCGACCTGCAGCCAAGAACCGGGCGCACACCCGAGATCAAGCACGCGATCACCCTTGCGGATGAGCTTGCGCCGCTTGTTGATCTCAAGCAGCTTGTACGCCGATCGCGCGACATAGCCTTCGCGTTTGGCTTGGCGGAAATATCTATCTTGGAGTACTCGTTTTTGTGCCATCGTTTATCAATCCACTTACTTGTAAAAAACTATCACCGCATCGGTCCAATGGTGAGGCGCCCAGGTCTCGCCTCGCCCTTCATTGAGATATTCATCGAGTACATACTCAACAGTTATTGTTTCGCCAAAGACAAACTCGCGCTGAACATCGACAATCCAAGGCTCAACCTTCGAGCCCGGCGCCCAGCCCGAGCGATCAAACTTCCATGTCCCACCCTGCGGGCGACACGGGTTCAAATACACATCGGTCTTCCAAAGATAATCCCGCGCCGACATGGTGACATAGTCGCCCTCAAGCACATCGCCCTCGTTCGCTTCTGATCTGATCGTCAGCGTCCGCCAGATGGGCATGAACTCGCCGGCGTTCTTGCTGTTGGGGAACATCCCGTGCCCAGTCACCGTCGCGCGCACCCGTGCGTGTGTGGTACCTTCGGGAACCTCGATCTCGCGAGCCTCGTAAAACTCCGCGACCGGCTTATCTGGATCACCGATATCCGCATTGCCATTCCATAGATTCACCACCGAGATCGGCGTGCGATCTGGAACACCCGGATAGAAATCCAACGCGAACGACACATCCCAACCCTTCATATAGGTCCCAATGTGGGCATCGAACTGACGCTGATCGACAAACAAAGGCAGCAAATCCGTCACATCCATATACCAAGTCCACCCACGACGGAAAGGCGTAATGAACCGGAACACCTCAAACCGCTCGCCAGCCTCTTCGCCAACATCCGGAACCGTAAGCCCGATCGTGCCCTTCTTGTCCCAATGGTCGTACCCAACCTCAGGTTCCGAGATCGTCATCGTTGCGATCACTCGCCCAACAGATTCAGGAATCGTCGAAAAATCAACATCCGATCTGAGCCACTTGGCGTTGGCTAAGAACTCTTCAGTGAACACCTCAACACGCACAGGTTCGGGCATTGGCTCATCGAGCATCGTCGAATGAACTATCGTCAATTCTTCAATCTCGATCCCGTCGCCTTCAACTCCGACCATTGCATGGAGCCGCATTGGTTTGACATTCCAGAGATCATCGTCAATCACAACCTGCCCGTCGATCATCACCATCACATGCGCCCCGCCGAGGATGTAGCGGAGCTGGATCATGACATCCATCCACTCGCCGGTACGGAACTCGACATCGGAGAGCACATTGATTCGTTCGCGACCATTCGCATGAACTGAAACTTCGCGCTGCGGGCGATCGTACCAGTTGCCCATCGCATCGAACCATCCCATCACCCGATCATTCTCATCGGCATCCTTATTTGGAACAGGGTTATGGACATCAAACCCGATCGCAATTGAATGATCGGTGTTTGGCTCATCCCATAGAAAATCATCAGTCAACGATCCACGATCAGGATCGATCAGCACCAATCCGAACCCTTTGGCATCGCCCATCGCATCTGGCGTGGGCACCTTGATCCGCATCGAGACCCAGACCGATTCCACAACATCACCCGTAGGCGAGGTCCTTGCCTTGAGTGGCCCGCCAGCGCACAACGATGACGACGCTGCCAATGCGATCGTGACCAAGATGTGAACAATGCTCGGGGTGCGATTCATGCCATAAGGATATCGCCTTGGCACAGCAATCGCACTAATGAGGCACTTCTTTGACCGCATTGCGGTTCCACGAGGGCACACGGAAGACAATTGGGCCGTCGCCGATGATATCGCACTGGCAGGCGAGCCGAGAGTTCATCTGGAGCCCCGGTGCTTCCTCAACGCGATCTTCTTCCTCTTCCTCCGCCTCCGAGATCATATCCATACCTTCTTCGATATAGATATGGCAGGTTGAGCATGCACAAACGCCGCCACAGGAGTGTTCGATGTTGATCCCGTGTTCGATCGCGATTTCGAGCAGGTGCTCGCCCTTGGCCGCCATCAGCTCATGGATCGCGGTATCTGACCCGTCTTCGTTGAGTTCTTCGGGGTTCTCAAGGATGATCTTGACGGGTACGGTATCTGGGCCGTGATCGTGATCTGATTGACGCATGTGCATATCTGTCTTCTCCTCAGGAATTTGTAATTATCCTGCCATAAAGCCTACTAAG
>JAESSR010000049.1 GCA_016764015.1 Phycisphaerales bacterium | reverse complement strand
GTTTTAGGGTGCGAGATTATAGGTCGGCGGGGTGTGACTTGCCCGGATTTGGGCGGACAAACTTGGGCCGGGAATGCGTAAGGCTTTATGGACAAAAACGCTGAAATAACAGATGAAAACCATGATTTTGAACGAGGGTTGTTCGTGTGTGAAAAGCCCGGGCACGAGTTCGTCGGTGCGGGGGCTGCCGGGACGACGATCGGGTTGATCGGGACGCAGGTGTTTGCGACGATGTTTTTGGTGCCTGTGCTTGGTTTCTTTGTGCTTCGGAACCTGTTTGGGGTATCGGGACTCGCTGCCGGGATATTTGCGGGGGTGGTTTCGATTGGGGTAGTGATCTTTGGGATTGTGTTTTTGCTCAAGATCAACAAGATCAATCGTAAGCAAGGGCAGGGGACCTATTTCAAGAACGAGAGTGATTCGCGATATCGGGTGCGGGCAGTGATTCCCAAGAAGAAGCAAGATTCTGGGATTGTCCGATGGGTACAACTTGCGTCCGAAGGCGGCGTTGGTGATGACAACATGGTGAGCGAGGATGAACTCGAAACGATCCGAGGCGGGTTCGAGCCGATCATTGTTCAGCCTTGGTTTGGGATGCGGCGTAGTCGGGGGTATTGGTGGGCCTTCGCGGTGATGTCGGTTGTGGTTTGCGTTGGTTTCCTCTATGGAGCCACCTTTCTCATCGGCGGGTGGCTTGCGATGTTGCAGGCGATTGGGTTTCTTGGGTATGGGGTGATGGGCTTGGCGATGGTGGGTGGCGTGATCAGCGCAGAACTCCTGTGGCCGATTTACCTTCGGCTCGTCCCCGGGCAACTCGATATCTTCCGATACGGATTCTTAGGGTCGGGCACGCCCAAGGTCGAGAGCATTGATTTGCGCACGGTGGGGGTGTGTGTCGACTTTGGTGGATACATCGTTGCGATCGAGCCGGCGCGTCCGATTGGAGAACCGATCCCGGCGTTGGTGCAAGCCAAGCGTTGGCCCAATGGGCAGGCATTCCCCGAGGGATACAAGCCGATGTATTTTACGGTGGCGCTGTTGCGGAGTCGGAGGCTCTTTGCCCAGCGGCTGATCCAGGCAGCGCGGACAGATGAGCCGACGCCTCCGGTTTCGATGGAGCGGTTGGGGGAGTGATCTCAGGTGCGGTAGCACAGGCGTCTCGCCTGTGTCTTTTTTATTTGTGTTCGGCAAGAATAAGAGTAAGACACAGTCGGGACGCCTGTGCCACGAGTAAAGATTTATGGCACGATCAATACGCGGGAGATATGTTCGGCGAGGAGTTCGTAGACGGTGTCGATATCGCCCTCGGCGAGGCGAACACATCCCATGGATTGGTTGGCACCGATGGAGTTCTGGTCGATGGTGCCGTGGAGTCCCAGCGATGTGAGGGAGCTGTATTGTCCTACGCCGGTGATTCCGATCCAGTATTCGCCGATGGGGTTGGCTGGATCGTTGGGGTCGTATTGTTCACGGGCGTTGCGTGGGTTGACCCACCCTGGGTTTTCGAGCTTGTTTTGGGAGACGACGAACTCGCCGATGGGTGTGCCATCGTTTGAGCCAAGCCCGACATCGAATGATTTGATGTAGAGCCAGGAATCCGGGTTGGCGGGCGAGCCGTGGAATATATCAAGGCGGTGGGCGGATTTGTGCACGATCGCGTGGAATGGTCCACGCACGAGCTTGATGTTTTGCCCGAGGCGGATCTTTGATGGGTCTGCGATTTGGTTGATTCGTGCGATGAGCTTCCAGTGCGTGGCGAGTTCTCTGCGGCCAGCGATGCGAGAGAGGGAGTCGCCGGCTTTGATTTTGTAGGATTCGCTCATCGGGTCGTTGGGGTCAACGACCGGCGAGAAGAGGAGCACTTCGTTGATGGCGGTGAGTTCGTCACGCAGGACTTGAGCTTGGTTGTGGGTGGTGTTGGCTGCGAGGAGGGTTTGGGAGAGGAGTTTGCGTGCGCCGACTCGGTTGTTCTCGGCGACCAATCGTCTCGCAGAATCCATCTGCAGACGGATGCCGTTCGCCGAGCCAGATGATCTTGGTTGTTCTGTAGGACTTGATTGGTTCGTGGTTGTTCGTTGTGCTCGGGCTTGATCGATGGCCGCGTCGAGGATGTCTGTGTTTGTAGGCGTATGTGTATTCGGTTGAGATCGGAGAGCTTGCTCGACATCTTTGATCGGATCAGATGCGTCGCCTGCGCCCGGGAGTGGTCGTGAGGGTGAGTTGTTGATAATGGTGGGTTGTGAACCTTGGGTTGCTGGGGTGTTGGCCGCGATTGCACCGTCGGTTTGCGCGTCTGTTTGTGGATTTTCGGTGGCGATTTTATTGGCGCGCTGGCGGATAAAGAAGAACCATACCAGTGCGATGATGGCGAGGATCACGATGATGGTGATGAGTTTTTTGAGCGGGCCGCCGCTGGATCTGCGGTAGTGGACCTGCGATGATCGTGTGGCGTTGCGTGAAGATTGGCTTGGTAGGCTCATCCGTGGTTCCTCTTGCGTGAAGATTGGTGATCGATCGTGTGTTTATGTGGGGTCGGTTTATGCAGGTTCAATGAATCCGGTTTCGGTGATGACCCGGTCCATCGGGTGATCGTGTGGTTCGGTGGGGACATTGGCGACGATTTGTGATGCAAAGCATACGCCGACGAGTGGTGGGCGTGGGGTTGGCAGCGAATCGATCAGGCGATCATAGAACCCCGCGCCGCGTCCAAGGCGATTGAAATCACGATCGAATGCGAGCCCTGGGATCAGGATCAGATTAATTTCGTTTGGTTCCACCAATGGACAACTCGGCAGAGGCGTCCGTACGCCGTATCGGCCGATTTCGAGGTCGGTGTCCAGATTCAGAATCTGGGCGGGTTGCATGGCTTTTGATTCCCAGTTGATGGTGGGGATGCAGATTCTTTTGCCCTCGGCGAGGGCGAGGGTGATGAATGGATCAAGGGATATCTCGGTCGGGAGGGCGGCGTAGGCGAGGATGGTGGCAGCGGCTTGGTAGAGGTTGGAGGTGAGGAGGTGGGGGGTGAGTTGGTTACTTTGGTTGGTGCGATCTTGGGGGGGGATGGCGGCGAGGGTTGCCTTGAGGGTGGAGCGGAGGGCGGGTTTGGTGGGCGTATGGAGCACGATGGATGGTAGGGAACCAGTGAGAAGGGATTGGGGTTCTGGGAGCTTTGAAGAAGAGTGAAAATTGGATTATTAGCGGGCCTGGATTTGGAACTTGCTGTCAATAGCCCGATGAGTTAGACTCTGGGTAGATATTTGGGCTCAGACTCCCCGTTATTTCCTCGAAGAGAGACGGGGGCAATACTTTCGATGGGGTGTGCTGTATGAGAAGCTTTGTTTGTTTGATGATGTTCTGTGTGTGTGTTTCGAGCGCATCGGGCGATATTCTCCGCGTACCGGATCAGTATGGGACGATTCAATCGGCGATTGATGCGGCGGTCGATGGGGACACGGTGCTGGTGTCTCCGGGGCATTATTTTGAACAGATCGTGTATACAAAGAACATCGACTTACGATCAACAGATGGACCGACTACTACAATCATCGAAGGTCCTTTAGGTGCAAAAGCACTGGTCACGCACGCTGAAGATACTGTGGTCGATGGCTTTACGATTACAGGAGCGTTCCGACTAGACCTGATGGATGCAAACCAACAGTTATCTGGGGGCTTTGAATCAACCACAGGCGGTGGGAGTGTGACCGGTGTTGTGCTTCGCAACTGCTTGATTTTAAGATGCACTGGTCAAGGCGGGGTTGTTATACGGGGGCGTGGCGGACTTATTGAAAACTGCACTTTTGACAAAAATATAGCATTGTTGGGCGGTGGTGTATTCTTCTCTTCAAGTGAAAATGCAGAGTCAGTACTTGTAGTTCGAAATACAATATTTTACAGTAATTGGGGACGGTTTGGTGGTGGCGCGATTCATGGGAGGTATGGGCAGTTTGGGCCTGAAAACAAACGCATACTGGTCGAAAGCTGTACTTTTTACAGAAATCGGAGTTTGCTGTTTGGCACTTCGACGATTCAAACAGAAGTGGGCAACAGTATTTTAATTGAGGTGTACAACTCGATCTTGTACGAAAATAGTAGAGTAGGTTTTTCTAACCCATTGGATATGCAGGACGGGCCCATAGAAAATATCGTCATCGAGTATTCATATGTTGGAACCGGTTATCCCGGAGAAGGAAATCTGTCGTGGCTTGATAACTTTCCGAGTCCTAGTGGAAGCCCACGGATAAATACTGGTTATTCCAGTGAAAACTTCTTAGGGTTAGATCCTCACTCGCCTCTCGTGGATGCTGGAAACAACTCGAGGGTATCTGTCGATTACGCGCTTTCTGGGCTGCCTCGGTTTGCAGATGTTAATACCGATGTGGGAGGGCAGCCGTGGGGCATTGATACCGGAGTCAGCACCGATGGGCGTCCAATAGTTGACATGGGGGCGTATGAGTATCAGACTGATTGCAATGAGAATCTGTTCAGCGATACCCCTGAGACGCGCGGCCCGTTCGCGGGGTCCGGGAGTGCTTTGAAGTTTGATGGGATTGATGATTATGCCCGCGTGGCGATGATTCAGCCCATGATCGACCGGGAATCAACCGTTGAGTTCTGGCAGTATACAAACGACTTTCGCAATCAGAGTTCATTTGGGATCGTTGACTGTGATGGGCCAGGCGAAGAACGGATTCAGGCGCATGTTCCTTGGGGCGATGGCACGGTCTACTTTGATCACGGCGATTTTAATGTGCAATCCTTTGCTCGGATTACGAACACTTCAGATTATGGGTACACGGAGTTGTTGGGTTTGTGGATACATTGGGCCTTTGTGATTGATCCAGACACCAATACAACAACCATCTATAGAAATGGCATCGCCATTCAGCAGAACAGCGCTTGGGGTACTTTCAATGGCGATGCCAATACGCCGTTGATTATTGGTGGGTTTGGTGATCCGTTATTGGGTTGTGAGTTGTTGCCGTTTCGGGGTGTGATTGACGAGTTCCGGATATGGGAAGTTGCCCGTGATGGTGCTCAAATTCGGAGTCTCATGAATACAGAACTCATCGGTAGCGAGGGGGGGTTGATCGCGTATTACCCGTTCTCTGAGGGTGAGGGCACGGCGAGTGCAAACATGTGTCTGAACCAGGTGCAAGACTCAGCGGTTTTGATGAACGGTGTGAGCTGGTACAGTGCGGCGGATTCAGACACCAATGGGAACTGGATCCCTGATGATTGCGACCCGGATTGTGCTGCGGATTTGAACGGCGATGGAGGGCTGAACTTCTTCGATGTCCCGCCTTCTTGAACGCGTTTAGTGCAAATGATCCGGCTGCCGACTTTACAGGTGATGGGAGTTTCAACTTCTTCGATGTGAGCGCGTTCTTGACTGCGTTTGCAGCCGGGTGTCCGTAAGTTCCTTACAAGTCTTCTCTTGGCGGCTGCTTGCGGGCACGCGCCTCGTCGAGGTGTTGTTTGAGGATTCGTTCGGCTCCGATGTCCTTGGGTTCGTAGTAGCGTTTGTCGACGCCGAGGTAGTCTTGGCCGGTGAGTTGGTTGTCGGCGTTGTGGGAATATTGGTATTTTTCGGTTTCGAGATCGCGGACGCGTTGGCCGGAGCCATCGGTGCTGGCTTGAGGCGAGGTGTTCTTGTCGCGCAGGTGCATCGGGACGGGCAGGACGCGGTTATTGCGGACATCGTCGAGGGCGGCATCGATGGCCAGATAGGCAGCGTTGGATTTGGGGCAGCAGGCGAGATAAGTGGCGCACTGGGCGATGGTGATTCTCGCTTCGGGCATGCCGATGCGTTCGGTGAGGTCCCAGCAGGACTGGGCAATTACGACGGCTCGGGGATCAGCGTTTCCGATATCTTCGCTGGCAAGGATCGCCAAACGCCTGCAAATAAAGCGCGGATCTTCGCCGGCGTCGAGCATTCTTGCGATCCAGTAGAGCGCGGCGTCGGGGTCGGAGCCTCGGATGGATTTGATCATCGCGGAGGCGGCGTCGTAGTGTCCGTCTGAGCCGTAGTTGGCGAGTTTTTGTTGGATGGAGTTTTCGGCGAGGGTTTTGGTGATGTGGATGGATTGGGGTTCTGAAGAGACGGGCTGGAAGCCCATCCCACCAGATGAAGATGAAGAGGAAGAAGAGAGGACGGCGACTTCGAGTGCGGTGAGTGCTCGGCGAGCGTCGCCTTCGGATTTGATGGCCCAGACAGCGAGGGCTTCGTCCGTGATCGAGATCGATTGGCCGGGGAAGGCATTGGGGTGGTTGATCGCGTTGTTGAGGAGTTCGATGGTTTCGTCTTCGGAGAGGGATTCGAGACGGAAGAGGGTTGATCGTGAGATCAGTGCGGCGTTGACGGCGAAGAGTGGGTTTTCGGTGGTCGCGCCGATGAGGGTGATCAAGCCGCGTTCGACATCGGCCAACAGTACATCTTGTTGGGATTTGGAGAACCGGTGGATTTCGTCGAGGAAGAGGATGGTTCGTTTGCCTGAGTCGCCGAGGATGCGGTAGGCGTCGTCGATGATTTCGCGGATGCGCTTGACCCCGACGGATGCAGCGTTTTCACGAACAAACCTTCGGCTGGTCGCTTTGGCAATGACCTCGGCAAGGGTGGTCTTGCCGGTGCCCGGCGGGCCATGGAGGATGACGGAGGTGAGGGCATCGGCGTCGATCATGCGGCGAAGGAGTTTGTCTGGGGCGATGAGATGGGATTGGCCGACAATTTGATCGAGGCGTATGGGGCGGATGCGGGCGGCGAGTGGCGCGATCGCATCGACTGCGGATTCTCGGTTTGCTTGCCAAAGGTCGGTCATACGGGAAGTGTATGGGTTGTGGGGGCGGTTGAAGAGGGTTGGAATAGCGAGATAACTGAGAATTACGGATATTTTCGGAAGTCTTGTGGAACACTAGCTTTGCAAATGCTAACATTG
>JAESSR010000008.1 GCA_016764015.1 Phycisphaerales bacterium | reverse complement strand
CCCATTTGTCCGCTGCCAATGATCGCGACTTTGTTGATTCCGTGCATCGTCTATCTCCTTTGAGGGTGGTCTAAAACAGGGTCAAAATGATAGACTTGAGAGGCGAATATGTCGCTATCAATGGTTGAATCTGATGGGGGCAAAGTCGGGTTGTGGCGCATAGAATCCTATCCATATCTATATGATCTCGAATCTGGACTCGACTGAAGGAATCACCAATGGCCCACCAACTTGAAGCTGCGACGAGTGCCTTTGAAAAGAAGGATCGGTGCGACGATCTCGATCACCGCCCCCGCGTATTGCTCGGCAAGATGGGGCTCGACGGGCACGACCGTGGTGTCAAGGTCATCGCCCGCGCCCTGCGAGACTCCGGCATCCATGTCATCTACTCCGGTCTCTGGCAGACCCCGGCATCATTGGCGATCTCCGCCCGTGATGAAGATGTTGATGTCATCGCTGCGTCGATGATGTCCAACTCGCACCTCGTGCTCGGCAAGCGTTTGATTGAATCAATGGATGCAGTTGGTCGCCCAGATATTCCGGTGCTGATGGGCGGGATCTTGCCTCAGGATGATATTGTCAAGCTGCTCGATATGGGCGTACGAGAATGCTTCCCGACCGGCACGGGGTTGATCGACATTGTTAATGCGGTCAAAGCAACCGTGCATGCCCAGGCTCAGGTGATCGAATCTGGCAATGTGAGCGCACAACTCTCACGCGATATTTCATTGATGCACAACGAAAAACCGATCCGCACTGATGCGGTCAAACGCCGACCCAAGCGCGTCATCGGGTTGACCGGCTCGCCGGGCGCGGGCAAGAGCACCCTCGTCGCCCAGCTCGCCCGCGAACACTTCGTGCGGGCGCAGAAAGATCCTTCGATGGGTCGTTGTGCTGTACTTGCGTTTGATTCAAAGAGCCCGATTACTTCGGGTGCACTGCTCGGCGATCGCCTGCGTGTCGATTTTAATAACATCGGCGAACATGTCTACTACCACTCGCTCGCGATCCGTGGCGAAGACTACCATGGCCTCAACGATATCATCGAACTCATCGGCGGCGCCTGCACCGGCAACGATGCCTACGACACCCTGCTCATAGAAACCGTCGGCGCAGGGCAGAACGAAACCATGATCCGCGAGTATGTCGATACCACCGCGGTGGTGCTGACTCCTGGTATGGGCGATTCGGTTCAGATGGATAAAGCCGGGATTCTTGAAATCGCGGATATCTATGTCTGCAACAAGGCGGATCATCCCGGCGAAGATCAGTTGGTTAGCGATCTGCGAGAGATCGCTGGTTCAATCCCGATCATCGAAACCGTAGCGACACATTCCAAAGGCATCCCCGAGTTGTTCGATACGCTGGTGAAGTAATGAACCAAGCCAGCGCAATCTCAGAACTTGTAGTGAAGCTATCTAAGCTGTTGTGCGAACAAAATCGAACACTCGCCACCGTCGAAAGCTGCACCGGAGGCATGGTGGGGGCCGCGATCGTTGAACCTGACGGTGCTTCGGATGTTTATCTCGGCGGCTTCGTCACCTATTCCAACATGACCAAGCAGATGACAGCAGGTGTGAGTTCTGAAACACTCGCCCAGCACGGTGCGGTGAGTTCGCAGGTCGCCATCGAGATGGCCAAGGGTGGATGTGCCAAGCTGCTGGCGACCAACTCCATTGCGATCACAGGAATCGCTGGTTCTGGCGGTGGGAGCATTGATAAACCCATCGGCACCGTTTGGATATGTACAGCGACCAGCACCGGCTCATATGACTGTCGGCGGTTCTTCTTCCCAAATGATGGGCGAACAGCTATCCGGCAATACGCACTTGGAGCATCACTCAAGATGTGCATCGAACAACTCACAGGCGACTATCACAAGCTCGAGCATGAATGCGAACGGTTGACCGCGTAGACTTCACCTATGAACTGCACAGTCAACGGTCAATCCCGTCAGCTCCCAGATAACACCACCGTCGAAGGACTGATCGAAATCCTTGGGCTCGCCACCTCGATCTGTGCGGCGGAAGTCGATAAAAAAATCGTCCCCAAACGAGAACGATCTGAAACGATTATACAAGATGGTCAAACGATCGAAATCGTCACACTTGTCGGCGGTGGATAAGAACCAAATCGAAACTCAGCCAGCAGCTTCTTCTGTTGAGTCCGATGATGATTCTTTATCCGATTCTTCATCAGCGATATCAACTGATTCTTCGTCATCATCAGTGTTGAGCCTCTTGAGTCCGTACCGCTCGGATAAAGCCTTGAAGGTAAATGGATCGTCGATGTCAAGCCCTGCATCGAGCAACTCTCTTTGGATCGTGCCTGTGATGACGGAACGGGCCTGAGATCGAAAGCGTTCGATCGTGACCGGACGAGGTGCGATGACCATTGCAACCGCCAATGAGCGAGACGATGGCAACGGGGTCACGATCGAGATCGGATCGGCTGCGAGCGCTTCTGGTGACGCCATTGGATCAACATTTTCAGTTGCATCAATCACCTGTGAACGGAAGTCTTCGGTATTGAGCCGAGGATCAACAAACGCTGCAAGTGAACCGGTTTCGATCTTGTCTCGCATCACGAGGATATTGCGGAGTACACCAGGTCGTGTGATGGTGTCTGAATCGGTTCCCATCGCCATCGCCAAATCTACTGCCGGGGCGAGCTCGCCATTGGATGTAATCGCAGCGATGAACTCTTCGCTATTGGCGGTGAGCAGCTTGTATGCCTCGACGGATTTGTAATCGCGCACAACTTGTTCGCGGGTGACATCTTCAACGGTGTCGGCAGGGCCCTTTGCACGCATTCCCAGAATCACGGCGTAGTAGCGATTGCCAGCCTGGTCGGTCGATGCTGGATCGGATAATGGCAACCCGACCTGCACATCAAGCCCGGTCGTGTTGGGCTCGGTGAGTTCAAAGAACTGAGGGAGCATCTGAGGCGGTAGTTGGCGTGAACCAACGCGATAGGTCGATTGCCCGTATCCCGGAAGCGATGCGATTGATCGGGTGTTGAGCCAACGATCGCCGATGAGTGTCACGGCCGGGGTTGGGAGTGAAACATTGTGCTTTGAGTTGATCCGTTCGACCACCATGCCCGCGATGTTTTCAAGGCTTGGTTGGCGAGTATCCCAGTCTTCAGGCAAAGTGAGGATGCCGTTGACCTTCGGGAGCCCCTTGGTGGCGTTGATGATTTGTGCTCGGATGATACGATCGGCTTCGGCCATCATCATCGAACCTTTTTCATCGCGGAGCTGACGCTCAATGTTAAACTTTTCGAGCGCATAGTCGCCGGGGAACTGATCTCGATTCTGTTGGTATTCCTTCTGCAGCTCAACTCTGCTCACTGCTGCGGCATTCATGAATACATTTTTGTCGAGTGTCAGCCAGCCAAGCTGCAATCGGGTGGGTTGGGTGTATCCGATCCGGTAATCGTTATCGTTCGGGCTTTGCGCCTTGTAGGTATCGAAGAATGGCTCAAGTTGTTCATCGCTTGGCTCAGCAATGGCTGATGCGACGAGTGAAGAGTCAAGCACAGCAGCATTGACTGCAACAGCATCGAGTGTGTCATGGGCAGCAAGGATCGCGTTGACATCACTAAACGCTGGGATGGTGCGGACAGAGAGCAGCAATCGCTCAATGCCCCGAGCCTGAGCCAGAATCCGATAGATATCTTCCATCGTTCCGCCGGCACTCCCCCCTGAGAGCGTTGCGTTCCGGGTCATCATGTTGGCGATTTGCGGGGTGAGTTCAATGAGTTGTTGGTTGACGAGTTGATTGCGCCGAGCGATCATCGCTCCTTCGCTGATGAGGAGTCCTTGCTGGGCTTCGAGTCTGATCTGGAGCATGGCGCTTTGATTCGCTTGTATGAAGGCCTCGCGTTGTGCAAGGTCATTGATCCATGAAACACCATCGCCTGCTCCGCCGACGAGTCCGGCTTTTTCAGCTTGCTTGACGAGCAAGAGCCAATGGAGCGAACGATTCGTATCACTAGAATCATCGAGCCCAAACCCGCCAACAGAGCGAACACCCAGTGCCCGTGGGTTCACTCGTTTGAGCACATTCATCGCCTGCGTCGCTTGCATCCGGTCCTGACGGGTGAAGGTTGTGCCATCATCAAGCTGAGCGATCTTCGTCTTCTGTGGCGAAGGGCTCAGGCGCGTGAGAATCGGCTGGAGCAAGAATACAACCATCAACAATGAGCCGCCGACGACGAGGATGACGAGTTGGAATTTCCGGATTAACCTGAGCATGTTGGCTCCGAGCGTGTGAAATGATTGTTTGATTTAAGAAAAACGAACCCACAGGTGTTTCCCGAGGATTCGCTTGGCTCATCCTCTGCTGCGTACCCATCGGATACGCAGCGAGGTTAGATTGGATTTAGCGGTAGAATTCAATGATCAGGTTGGTGTTCACATCGAAAGGAATCTGATCCGATGTTGGCAACGACGAGATAGTCGAGTTGAGTTCTGATGGGTTGAACGAGATCCAACCCGGAACTTCATGCCCGCCCATGGATTCCATGTTCTCGCGAGCGAGCTTCTGGATACCGTCCTTGAGCGAGATGACATCGCCGACCTTGATGCGGTATGAAGGGATATCAACCTTATTGCCGTTGACAAGGATGTGGCCGTGGTTGACCATCTGGCGTG
>JAESSR010000048.1 GCA_016764015.1 Phycisphaerales bacterium | reverse complement strand
GATGGATGCAAAGATGCTTGCTTCCCTTGCCTTGATTTCTTCGGTTCTTCACAAGATGGCTACCGACATCCGGCTCCTCTCCAACCGCAAAGAAATCGATGAGCCGTTCGGAAAATCCCAGATCGGGTCGTCGGCCATGCCTTACAAACGCAATCCGATGAAGTGTGAGCGCATCTGTGGGTTGACCCGGTTCGTGATGAACTTGGTGGGCAATGCCTACGACACAGCCGCGACGCAGTGGCTTGAGCGCACGCTTGATGATTCGTCGAATCGAAGATTGTCATTGCCCGAGGCGTTCTTGGCGTTGGATGGTGCGCTTGATTTGATGCACACGGTGGCCGATGGGTTGATTGTCAATGAGGCGATGGTCAAGCGGAATCTGATGGCCGAACTGCCGTTCATGGCGACGGAGAACATCATGATGGAAGCCGTGAAGCTCGGGCGCGATCGCCAGGATATCCACGAAGCGATCCGTGTGCATTCGATGGCGGCCGGTCAGGTGGTCAAGCAAGAGGGCAAGGATAATGATCTGCTTGAACGGCTCAAGGGGGAGCCGTTGTTGGAGGGGATTGATATTGATTCGCATCTCGATCCGATGGCCTATATCGGGCGGAGTGTCGAACAAACCGAACGGTTCATCAAGGCAGTGGTCGAGCCTTTGCGCAGCCGGTACAGCGATGAGTTGGAATCGCTCGGCAGTGCCGATCGAGGCGTGTGAGTTGACTTTACGAGCCGCGACCGTGAGGGAGCGGTCTTGCTTGTTTGTAAAAGATAAAAGACCACTCCCTTACGGTCGCGGCTCGTTGGGAGTTAATCTTCATCATTGCCCAGCGAGCCATTCGCCAGCGCGAACACCCACGGCACCCACATGGTGACGAAAGTAATCGCAAACAAGAAGAACGCGATCATAAACTCGCCCACGCCGCACGCGGCACCAATAGCCGCAACGACCCAGATCGAGGCGGCGGTGGTTAAGCCTTTGATTGATTTCTTGGAGTGCAAAATCGCACCCGCCCCAAGGAAACCAACCCCCGAGATGATGTACGAGAGCACCCGTGTTGGATCAGCCCGGATGATCGCGTCGTTATCGCTTGTCGCAATAAGCTGTTGACCGATGAGGGTGAAAGCCGCGGCCCCGGTGCCGATGAGGATCATCGTGCGGATGTCTGCGGGTTTCTCAGATCGTCCGCGTTCCCACCCGAGCAATCCGCCAAAGACGGCTGCCAAGACGAGCCGAAAGAACACTTCATGCTTTTCGTCTTGAGAGACATTCCAGTTGATGAGCTCGGCGAGTGGGAAGAGCGTATTGAAATCGAAGAGATTGTGGGTCAAAAAGTCCATTCGCTATCTTAACAGGCTCACATCCAAAACACAACCCCGCTTCTCTAGGGATGCTTGAGCAGTGCACAATCATTTATTGGTCATTGGTGATACAACCGCTTGTTCGCGATGAATGACCTTGGCGCCGTTGATAATCGACAGCCATTCATCGTTTGAAAACGATTGAATCCCCCGTTCGCACGCATAACGAACAAGCTGGGATCGCGAATGAGTTTCAAGCTTGGCATGGATCGAGTTGATGTGGTTTTCAATGGTTTTCGGTGATCGAGTGAGTGTTTCACCGATCTGGGCGGTGCTCAAACCCTGAGCAACATAATGCAATACTTCAAGCTCGCGTGAAGTCAGTGCATTGAGCTGGGCGAGATTCGGAGTAGAGAGCACCGGCAGCTCACGATCAATCCCGAGCCGGGCATCAACTGGGGCGTCCTTGATAATCGCCATCACCCCGCGATGCCCAAAGGCCTCTTCGTCGAGCGGGAACATCGTCGTGATCACACGCGAATCAGCACTGAACTGATAGTGGCTGATCGCTTGACCAGTCTCGATCACTTTCCGAATAGTTTTTTCTCGTTCGTCAGCCGCGCTCTTTGGGAGCACATCATGGAGCGTTTTGCCCATCATGTCTTCTGCAGATTCGACAGACTCGACAACCCTGAAAAAAGCCGAGGTACACCAGAACATTCGCAAATCTTCGTCACGAGCAATGCCGACGATCCCTGGGAGTTGCTCCATGATTTCAAAATCATCAGGGCGAATAGCTCGAGGGGTTTTGTTTGGTTGATTGTTCGCTTCCATGCAAATATTCCTACGAGCGATTGTACTGTGAAGCTGGTTTGTCTGCTCTGACTAAGCGGATCAGTTTCGCTTCTGTCTTCTTGCCAGTCATTAAGCAAAGAGGACTATAATGTCTGTATAGTATCGCCATACAGTAAAAAGGTAGAGGAATTTTCCTTAGATAAGCAAAAAAATCCTGCGAAGCAAGAACTGTAATAGAGCTAAATCGTTTTGTGAAATGGCTTTATGGGCATCCTGTCACAAAGTAATTTAGAAACAATGACACATCGAAGAAGTTCAACTCCCCATCAGCATTCAAATCTGCGGCCGGGTCTTGCGATGAGAAGAGTATCAAGAAGGCAGACACATCAAAGAAGTTCAACTCGCCGTCACCTGTGAAGTCGCCAGCGCAAACCGATTCGCCGATTGCCCGGATCATCCACGCCCCGAGGAAGGGGGAATCGCCCATCCGCAGGATGAAAGGCGACGAGCCAAGGTCTTCGAGATTGGGCTTCGGGTTGTAAAACAACCAACTCTGTGAGCCCGCGGTTGGGGAGTTTGGGTCCATTGATGCGGTGTTGGATCGTTGGAGGACATCCATCATGACCGCAACGAAGAATACGCCCTCGATTTGGGTCGGCTCGATCGGATAGTTGACAAACTCCCCGAATCCGGTGTCGACCCATTGCACCTGCATAGTCGAGAGCAAGATCGCATCGGCGGGGTCATGATCGTTGTTTGGGTCTTTGAGAATAGCAACGGTGACAAGATCGGAACCAATGTTGCCGTCGTTGTCTGCGATGTCGCCAAAGGACACGGAGATGGTGGTGATGACCTCGCCGCCTTCGATGGTGTCGAAGGAGTTGAGCCAGGTCATGTTCGCATCGAACTGCGACGGGCCAATATTAAAGGTGCCTACGCCGGTGTCGAGGATGTAATCTACCTGCTGGGCATGGGCAAGGGGAACTCCAAGCACCATCGCACCACAACAGACGATCGATTTTGTTGATCCCAAAATCGGTCCAAGTAAGGCATGGGTACGGGTGGTGACCAGAGTGAATGGATTCATCGGGGTGTCTCCTGAAATTTCAAAGGGGGTGCAATTGTATTGAATTCGAGAAAATTGATCTCATCGGGAGCGATCATAGCGATCTTTATGTGCTGCCCAAAGCGAATTACGCCCAGATATCGAATACTCTCCCTATACTCGTCGGCGTCAATGCGCTTGGTTGTGGATTGGCGCGAACCGATCGGTCCGATCGGACGAACAGTATTTTCCCGGGGTGTGGTCCCGGCAGGGTTTGCTTTGCAGCTATTCAGAGATGATGATGCGGGCAAATCGTGAAGATTCAGAGTCAAAGTCCCCGAACTACGAACGGGAGTTGTATATATGGCAGCCCGCACCGGAGCAAGCGTCGGCGTCGCCGTCACAATCACAATTCTTGGCGCAATGAGCCTTGCATTCTTTGTGACGACGATGGTTTTCTATGGCAACTCGCAGAGCGCCCAGAGCGAACTCGAAGCGTCCAAAGAAGAGTACAAACAGTTCGTATCCACGCAAGAGCGTGAGCACGCAGCCATCCGGTCGATCCGTGATGAAGCATCGCGTGAACGCAAGACGGTTGTCGGGTTCTTGGCGACGATCAAGTCCGAGCTGATGCAGACCATGGCGGGCGATTCTGCGATGGGCATGAGCGAACTCCGCGAGCGCCTCGCAGGGATCGAAGGAGCCGAGGGCTCATCGCTCTTCGGGCTCATCGAGAATCTCAACGGCAAAATCGACACACTTGACAATCAGCTCGCAGCCTCAGAAACCGCCCGCGTGGCAGCTCAGAAATCTGCCAACATCGAAGCGGCTCGGGTCGCTCAGATCGAAGGCGATTTCAACAACTCTGCTGCAGCAATGCAGAGTGATGTCAAAGCATTCGCAGACTCAAAGGAACAACTCTCTAAAGGATATGGTGCAATCGAGAAACGCTATATCGACAGAATCGATACACTCCGCGCAGATCATGCAGCACTTGATAGCCGACTGCAAAATGAAATGGATGCTCTTGTTCAAGAAAACATCGCACTCCAAGATCAAATCGCCCGATTGCGTGGCGAGGGCGGCATCGATCGTCCGATGCCTCTCAACGAGGAAGCACTCGTCGATGGCAAGATCAACCAGGTCAACCCGATCGACAACGAGGTCATGATCTCCATCGGGCGCAAGGACAAAGCCATCCTGGGCATGACCTTCGCGGTCTATGACGACGCGACCGACATCCGCCAGTATGAAAATGAAAACGAAGAAATGGTCTACCCGGCGGGCAAGGCGATCGTTGAGATCATTCGCGTCGAGGAAACCTTCTCGCGTGCTCGGGTGATCTCAGCATCACAAGGCAACCCGATCGTTCGTGGCGATGTCATCGCCAACGCGATCTACGACCCAACCAAGACCTACAAGTTCGTTGTTGACGGGCTCTTCGATACCGATGGCGACGGGGTTGCATCACGCTTCGAACGCGAAACACTCGAAGCACTCATCGAGCGATGGGGTGGTATCCTTGTTTCTGAGATATCTGGCGACACCGACTTTGTAGTTCTTGGTGAAAAACCAGTCCTGCCGCCTCAACCAGGACCGGGCGCACCTGTTGCGACCATCCAGGAATATGTGCGTCTCCAGCAAGAAATCCAACGCTACGACGATCTGATGATCAAGGCTGAGCTTACCTCCATGCCTTTGCTCAACGCGAACCGTCTCAAGACACTCATCGGCGACTTCCCGAACTAACCTTGTATGTCTGGGCAACGCCCGGATCATCAAGAGAGACGGAGTCTTCGATGTCCAGGTATGATCGACGCGCCCAGTTAACCGCTATGCAGTCGATGGTTGTTCAGCCCGCGATGTACACAGCGCTGCGATCGTTGCTCGTTGGTGTCCACGCGCTGCCACTGCCCACCGTGCTGCGTGGTGCCAAGGCCATCGGGCGGGCGTTTGGGGACTCAAAGATGAACCGCAAACGGGTGGGGTTGGCAGCCGATCGGCTCGCGATCGCGATGCCCGAGCTTGAGTTCGATCAACGCAAGGATCTCGTGCTTCAGAGCTACGAGCATCTTGCGATGCTTGCGGTGGAACTCGCCGTGATGCCAAGGTACCTTACCGAAGACGCATGGACAGATTATGTTGAGATCAGCTCGCTCGACAATGTCATCCGTCCGCTGATCAGCGATGAACCAACGCTGCTGCTCACCGGGCATTGCGGCAACTGGGAAACGCTCGGCTACACCATGGCGCTGCTTGGTTTCCGCATGCATGTGCTCTATCGCCCGCTCGATCTGCGTCCTGCCGACGCGTGGCTCCGCCAGACCCGCTCTCGGCGTGGACTCGAACTGGTCGATAAGTTCGGCGCGATGCAAAGGCTGCCCGAGCTGCTTGATGCCGGTGAATCAATTGGGATCGTCGCGGATCAGAACGCGGGTGATCGGGGTTTGCAGGTGCCTTTCTTTGGTCGTTTGGCATCGAGCTACAAATCCATCGGGTTGATGGCCATCAAAAACCGAGCCAAGATCATTGTGGGTTGTGCGCGTCGATTGGAGACCAACCCGAGCGAGGCGGTCAAGCTCAAATATCGGATCGAGATCTACGATCGGATTGATCCTGAGGACTGGGAATCGCAGCCAGATCCGCTTTTCTACATCACAGCACGGTATAGAAGGGCAATTGAGCAATCAGTTCGCAATGCACCGGAACAGTACCTCTGGATGCACCGAATCTGGAAGAGCAGGCCTCGCCATGAACGGCTCAACAAGCCGTTCCCAAAGAACCTGCGTGAAAAGCTCGAATCACTCCCGTGGATGACCAGCGAGGAGTTGGAGAAGATCGTGGATCGCTCCGATCGGGATCGGGCGTACATGCTCGAGCACAACATCACTCATTTTAAATAATGTGAAACATATAAATAATGTGAAACAAGGGACAATGCACATGAGCGAAGAACAAGTAAACCAGCAAGCCGACGAAGGTGTAGATAACCAGATCGAACAAGAAGACGGCATGCTCCAGGATGTGCGTGTGCTGGTGGTTGATGATGAAAAAGATGTGCTCGACTCGATCTCTGTTGCGTTTGAATCAGAAGGCGCCCTGACCCTCACCGCGATGGATGGCGACGAGGCGGTGCGAATCTGCGAAGAAGACCCACCAGACATCGTGATTCTCGACATGATGCTCCCCAAACGATCCGGGTTCTTGGCGCTCGAGAAAATCAAAGGCAAAGAAGATTCGCCGATCGTGATTATGGTGACCGCCAATGAGGGCAAACGACACCAAGCCTATGGCGAATCGCTCGGGGTTGATGCGTACATGCTCAAACCTGTGCCATTGATGCTGCTGCTCAATAAGGCGGTCGAGTTGCTCGATGCCAAGGATGAGGCGGATGGAATCCTCGACGATGACGATGATTAAGCGACAGGGTTGAATAACTTGTCTATCCTTCTTTCTCTATGGCCTCACGCAAAAAACGCATCTTGGTGATGATTAAGCCCAAAGACCCGGCTGATATGCTCGCGGGCAACTTTGCACTCGGCACCCCCAAAGAAGTGTGTTCAGCACTCGCCAAGTTCAATACCGCTGTTGACGGAGCCGAGGTCAAACGCTTGGGAACAATGGTCCTGCATGGCCCGGGCTACACCGTCGAATACGCGATGGGGCACGATGAACTAATGCAGGCGATGGTGGTCGTCAACAACATGGACTTTGCCTGGCCTGTGCTTTCAAAGATATGCAAAGCCAACGGGTGGCGGATGCAGGACACGGAATCGGGTCAAATCTTTGGTTGAACACGGAATTGATCGTGATCTTGGGATCAATAGTTGACCAATTCGAGCCGATAGCTCGTATAGTGTTTGGCGCAACGAGTTGTTGGCGCAACCCTATCGATGGAGACTCAACATGCCTGTATATATCTACGAATACCTTGATGACCAAGGCGAAGGCACCGGCGAGCACTTCGAGCTCGTCCAGAAGATGGCTGACGATGCGCTGACCGAGCACGACGGCAAAGCTGTTCATCGTGTGCCCACGCTGCCCAACATCGCGGGCAAGTGGTCGAACATGAAAGAGAAGAGCATGCTGAGCAACAAGAATCTCGATCGGCTCGGATTCACCAAGTACGAGAAACGAGGCGATGGCTACATGGAACGCGTCGCGGGCAAAGAAGGACCAAAGTCCATCTCGCTTGATGAGTAGTTCATGAACCGGTGGCACAGGCGTCCCGCCTGTGATCTGACTTCATATGTTCAACAACAAGAACACAGGCGGGACGCCTGTGCCACCGGTATGGGTTTATTTAAATCTAATAAGAACTTCATCTGCAATATCTTGAATACTCCGATCGCCAGCCTCAACCCAAATCGAACCCGGGCGGATGCGTAATCGCTTGAGCCAGGTGCGTTGGTTCTTGGCAAATCTCCGTGTGTCAATTTTGATGCGTTCGATCGCTTCGTCCAATGTGCAGTTGCCTGAAAAGTGCGCGATAAGTTGTTTGTATCCGATCGCTTCGCAGGATTGATCGCCAAAGCCATTTGAGTCAAAGATGGCACGGGCCTCGTCGACCAAGCCTTGGTCGATCATGATTTTTACGCGTTGGTTGATTCGGCTATTGATCAGTTCTGTTGGCCAATCGAGCCCGACCAAAACCGCTTCGGGGCGAGAGGTTTTTTCGTGTTCCCATTGGCGTTGGAGATCGGTGATCGGGGTGCCGGTCTGGAGGTATACCTCAAGGGCTCGGCGGGTTCGTCTGATGTCCGCGCCATCGATCCGATCGGCTGCCTGCGGATCGACCCCAGTGAGCATCGTTCGTCGATCCGGCTGGGACATGCCCTCGATTTGTTCTTTCACAGCCTCGCTTGGTTCAGGGGATTCAAACAACCCATCGAGGAAGGATTTGACATACAGATTGGTGCCTCCGACAACGACTGGTGTTGAGCCTTGGGCTTGGAGAGATTCAATCAACGGGTTGGCGAGCTTGAGCCAGTCATGGACGGTGAAGCGGTCTTTGAGATCAATAATGTCAATCAAATGGTGGGGGATGCCCTCGCGTTCATCGATGGTTGGCTTGGCGGTGCCGATGTGTAGATCGCGATAAATCTGGTAGGCGTCGGCGGTGACGACCTCGCCGGGCGCGTTGCGATCGATCCCGAATCGTTTGGCGAGTTCCACAGCCAGCGCGGTCTTGCCCCCAGCGGTTGGGCCAACGATGACTGGGTAGCGATTGATTGAATCTGGGTTCGTCACACAGAGAGTGTAGTGGTGGGGGTGAGGGCATCATTACAAGCTGAAGTCAACCAACTCCAGCAGGAAATGACACGGATTGCCAGCAGTACTTCATTTAATGGAAGAAATATCCT
>JAESSR010000047.1 GCA_016764015.1 Phycisphaerales bacterium | reverse complement strand
TAGTTATCGCCGTTGAATACAATTGCTTGGTGCGCGTGAACAATCTCTTGGAGCACCTTGCCGATAACCTGATCCCGTTTAGCCAGGCTCGGCTTGGCACCAGACGCCTTCTCGATCTTGGTGGCAATAAAGTCCAAGCTCTCAGCAACAATCGTGTTGATTACGGTATTTGGCCAAGACACCGATCTCGATGAACCAACCGCGCGGAACTCAAAGCGATTGCCAACGAAGGCAAACGGGCTTGTGCGATTCCGATCGCCCGAATCCTGCTGAAGCGCAGGCAGCGACATCGCCCCCAAATCAATCTCCCCACCCTGAATCGTACTCTTGCGCGAACCCTCACCAAGCTGCCTCATCTGATCCATCAGCATATCGCCGAGGAAGATCGACATAATCGCCGGCGGCGCCTCGTTGGCTCCCAGCCGATGATCGTTCGAAGCACACGCTACAGACGCTCTGAGCAAATCGCCATGAATATGTACCGCCCGAATGACCGCACACATGAATGTCAAAAACTGCAAGTTATCGTGCGTTTCACGCTTTGGATCGAGTAGGTTGATGCCGGTATCAGTCGCCATCGACCAGTTATTGTGCTTGCCCGAGCCGTTCATCCCCGCGAACGGTTTCTCGTGGAAGATAGCAACGAAACCAAATCGCCCCGCGACCCGTTTGAGCGTATCCATCAAGATCGCCTGATGATCACACGCGATGTTGGTTGATTCAAACAGCGGAGCGATTTCATACTGCCCGGGCGCAACCTCGTTGTGGCGAGTCTGGACCGGTACACCGAGCCGAAAGAGTTCTAGCTCAAACTCGGCCATGAATGAAATCACCCGAGGCGGAATCGACGCAAAATAATGGTCATCGAGCTGTTGATGCTTGGGTGGCGGAGCGCCAAAGAGCGTGCGATCACAGCTCACAAGGTCCGGGCGTGCAAAGTACAAGTTCCGATCAACAAGAAAATACTCCTGCTCAGCGCCGAGCGTTGTGCCTACAGATTTGACACCTTCATCAGTACCGAATATCTTCAATATTCGCATCGCCTGCGTATTGATCGCTTCGATCGAACGGAGCAACGGAGTCTTTTTATCAAGCGCTTCCCCGTTCATGCTCACAAATGCTGTCGGGATGCACAGCGTCGCATAGTTCTTGCCCCGTACTAAAAACGCAGGTGATGTTGGGTCCCACGCGGTATACCCACGGGCCTCAAAGGTTGCCCGCAGCCCACCCGATGGAAAACTCGACGCGTCGGGCTCGCCTTGGATGAGCTGTGATCCAGAGAGTTCAAAGACGACCCCCCCCATGCCATCGGGCTTGACGAGCGAATCATGCTTCTCGGCGGTCAGCCCAGTCATCGGCTGGAACCAGTGCGTGTAATGGGTCGCCCCTTGCTCGACCGCCCAATCCTTCATATCCGCAGCGATTACCTCGGCATCGCCCATCGAGAGTTTGCCTTTGCTCTCAATTGTCCGAACCATCGCTTTGTAGATGCCTTTGGGCAACCGTTTTTGCATTTTTCGAAGATCGAACACATCGCACGCAAAGATTTCATCAATTCTCATCGCCTTGCCGTCGTGACCAGTGCTCGATGATTGCCACCGCGATGATGCGGCTACCGCTTCTTTATGAGGATCGCCTGTGTTCATAGCGTTGCTCCCTTGCGAAACTGTTCTTGTGCGTGCTCAGATGTGTATCGGTTTGGATGACTCAGTTGATTCTTGCCTACTCATCGGAAATGGCAAACCTGAACATTGGTTCAGTCCGGATAAACTCAATAATCTCCGTCCAACTCTACAAATACTCCTTCACGAAGTCATTTGTTCGCTCGGTCTCCCTGAAGGATATAAATAGGATAGAATCTTCTCAGGACTCTCAGAACGGGAATCCTGTTCCTGAGCCTGTGGCGGAATTGGTAGACGCAGCGGACTTAAAATCCGCCGGGGTAAAACCCATGAGGGTTCGAGTCCCTCCAGGCTCATTCAAATAGATCAGTGACTGATCCTTATCAGACTATGTACATCAAATCATCTTCGCACGCTTGAGCGCACGCTCAAACTGATCCCAACGATCTTCGAGCGTGCCGGTATACCCCAGACTCAACCGGACAAGCCCCGGCGCAATTCCAGCGGCTTGGAGTTCTGCATCGGTCAGCTCTGACGATGTTGAGCTTGCTGAACAGGACATCAGCGTATCAAAGTATCCAAGGCTGACTGCGAGCAACCCGAACCCTTCGTTCTGCTGAAGATCATTCATAAACTCCGATGCCCGCTCCGATGTTCCCAGATCAATCGCAAAGAGACCGCCGAACCCAAACCCATCATTTGTGAGCGAGTTGATCAGTGCATGCTGAGGGTGTGACGCAAGCCCAGGGTACGAAACCGCGATCCCGAGCGATTCGAGTTTGTTGGCAAAGAACAACGCCCGCCGAGAATGTTCCTGCATCCGCAATCCGAGGTGAGGCAGACGGAGCGAGAGATCAAACGCCACCCGCGGATCCATCGTCGGCCCGAGCAGCATAATCGCACCCGTATGCAGATCCATCAGCTCAGCGATGAACTCTTTGGATGCACACACCGCACCAGCGATGATATCCGAGCACCCGCCGATGAACTTCGTAAGCGAATGAACGACCACATCCGCACCATGCTGAGCCGGCGAAAGAAGCAGCGGGCTAAAAGTATTATCAACCACGAGCTTCGCTCCAGCATCGTGTGCAATGTCGGCGAGCTTGGGAATATCAGCGATCACCATTGTTGGATTCGAAATTGTTTCGGTAAAAACCACTTTGGTCTTGTCCGTGATCGCCGCCTTCACTTCTTCAAGATTCGCGATATCAACAAACTTGACATTGATCCCCGTCTTGAGCGGGAAGAACTCTTTGAACAACGCGAATGTCCCACCATAGATTGTGTTCGATGCCACCACTTCATCACCCGGCCCGCACAACTGCATGATCGAGCACGCGATGGCGCTGATCCCCGAGCTTGTCGCGTACCCAGCTTCGGTGCCTTCCATCGCCGCCAGGTATCGCCCAAGCACATACACCGTTGGATTGAAATGGCGACCATACAGAAAACACCCGCCTGAATCAGGGCCTTTATCTCCCATAAAAATCTCAGGCATTGTCTCCGCAGCCATCACCGTAAAAGTCGTCGATGCCTCGATGGACATATTGACCCCGCCATGCTCACCGAACTCGTGACGGACTTTCGACAACGATGCAATCGGATCAAATGACATAGCAACCTCCAGCGATGCGAAATCTCCCCTCGCAGCACCACGCTTCAAGGGCATCCAGATTTTAACCAGCAGGACGAATAAAGCCGATCTCAGTCACGCCAGAACTCGCTACTTTCGTCTCAATATTCAACTAAGTCATGTCTGACGGCTCGTGTAGCGTTTTTTCTGGGTGCCCCGTCGGAGCCGTCTTCGGCTCCTTCGGGTAGACAATCAACAACTCCGATCCCGAAGGAGGATAAAAATCCTCCGTCGGGCCACCCGGAAAGAGCCGACAGACACGGCTTAGGCGATTGATAAGCATGTGATCGGTTCTTGATTGCAGAAATCGAAGGGAACTTGCGTGGGAATCGGTGCGGATTGACCGATTGATAGTGATAGTACAGTGTCGTGGTATCGAGAATAGAAGGCTGACGATTTGAATATATAGATATGCGTTTCCAAACCTCACAACAGATGAAGCTCGGGCAGCAGATGAAGCTGTCGCCTCGGATGATCCAGTCGATGGAGATTCTGCAGATGCAGCGTGAGGAGTTGGAGGCACGGATCGAGCAGGAGAAGGCGGAGAACGTGACATTGGAGGATGCCGAGTCAGAAGAGCAG
>JAESSR010000007.1 GCA_016764015.1 Phycisphaerales bacterium | reverse complement strand
TTGCTTGTTGCGTAGCAGTGGAGTGTGCGGAGGACTGCGTTGTGTTCGATGGCGGTGGTGACGACATGGAACCGGGTTTGCTCGCAGCATTTGTTCATGGCGCTGCGGAGTACGCCGTGGATGGCGAGGTTGAGTGCGTCGGTGCATCCATGCGTGAGGATCATTCGGCTAGTGCATGGGGCGTTGACGATTTTGGCGAGTTTCTTTCGGGCTTCCTCAAGGACTGCCGAGGCTTCGCGTGAGAGCTTGTGTCCGCCTCGACCTGGGTTGCCGGCTTTGTTCGTGAGGAAATCAACCATGGCTGCCCCGACGGAATCGGGCTTGGGCCAGCTGGTCGCCGCGTTATCTAGATAAATGATCTCGTTTCCCATGCGCAGAGAGTATATCCTGTGGGGTTGGATGTTCACACCCGATATCGACCCGAATCACGAGGAGATTGACCCATGCTCATGAGAATGATTTACGACGATTCGCTTGCACAGGCTGCGTATCTTATCGGTTGTCAGAAGACCGGCGAGGCGATCATTATCGACCCTGAACGGGACATCGACCGGTATATCGAGCTGGCCAAGAAGGAAGGGGTGAAAATCATCGCGGCGACTGAGACGCACATGCACGCCGACTTCCTCTCGGGGGTGCGTGAGTTCTGCGAGCAGACCGGGGCCAAGGCGTATCTATCCGACGAGGGCGGGCAGGATTGGGACTATGCGTGGTGCAAGGGGACAGACTCGAAGGGTCAGCCTTACAACCATCAGCTCGTCAAGGATGGCGATGTCATCATGATCGGGAATATCCAGATCAGGGTGCTCCACACGCCGGGGCATACCGCCGAGCATATCTGCTTCGAGATTACGGACAAGGGCGGCGAGGCCGATGCGCCGATGGGGATTGTGACGGGTGACTTTGTGTTTGTGGGCGATGTGGGTCGTCCGGATTTGCTTGAATCGGCAGCGGGGATGGTGGGGGTGATGGAGCCGAGTGCCCGTCGGCTTGGGGAGTCTTTGCGGAAGTTTCATGCCAAGCCTGATTATCTTCAGTTGTGGCCAGGTCATGGATCTGGGAGCGCGTGCGGCAAGGCGCTGGGGGCGGTGCCTCAGACCACGATGGGGTATGAAAAGCGGTTCAATGTGCCCTTCAAGTTGGCTGAGGATGCGGATGGGTTTGTGAAAACGATTTTGTCGGGTCAGCCCGAGCCGCCATATTACTTTGCGAGGATGAAGCATGACAATCGTCAGGGCCCGGCGGTGCTCGGGGCGTTGCCCACGCCGGGGTGTTGTGATCCCGATGCGATCCCATCAGGCGCAGCGATTGTCGATACACGCCCGTGGGCGGATTACCGCAGTGGGCATCTGGCGGGGTCGTACAGCATCATGCTCGACAAGTTTTTCTCGACGGTGGCCGGGGCGTTTATCGAGCCCGAGCAGGAGATTGTGTTGATCGCCGACGCTCATGATGTGGAGGAAGCGGTGCGGATGCTGGTGCGAATCGGGCTCGACAAGGTGGTCGGGTGGGTCGATCCTGAGTCGGTCAGCCGGGTGAAGGGTCTCAAGACCACGGCTCAGGTCGAGGTGAGCGAGGTTTACGCCAAGCCTGATGCGGTGATTCTCGATGTGCGGAATGCTTCGGAGTTTGAGGAGGGGCATATCCCCGGGGCGACCAATGTTGCGTACTTACAACTCTCAAAGCGGCTCGGCGAGGTGCCCGAGGGATCGCCGATCTTTGTGCATTGCAAATCCGGGTTTCGCTCGGCGCGGGCGGTGTCGTATCTTAACGAGCATGGGTTCACCGCGACGAACATCGCGGGCGGTTTCCTTGCTTGGGAAGCTGCGGCGTATCCGATTTCTAAGCCTTAGATGGGCTCGGTTGGTAAGTCAATGATGATGATTTCGCCGACGATTGGTTCGAGGATTGAGCTGGCATTGTCGCCTGCGATTTTGTAGAGCCTGCGCATGGGTTCGTCAATCGGCTCGTCGGAGAGTTCAAAGGTTGAGTGGTGAACCGGGAGCATGTACCGGGCGTTGAGTCCTTGGAACATGT
Source organism: Phycisphaerales bacterium (assembly GCA_016764015.1). The sequence continues at coordinate 2,504 of JAESSR010000007.1, read as the reverse complement.
TCCACGCTTGCTCTGGGGTGGCGTGCATGTGATCCCACGGGTCATAGGCACCGATGCCGAAGACTGCGAGGTCGATTGCTTCGAGGTTTTCGTAGGCTTTGGTCTCGGCGGTGTCGCCGGTGAAGAGAACTCGCTGGGTGTTGGATGAAGTCTTTGACTCAACGAGGTATGAGTTCACGCCTCGTTTGCGATCAAAGATTGAACGGGCGCCCCAGTGTTTGGGTTCGATCGCAGTGATCACAAGATTATCGAGCGTGATTGAAGTTCCTGATTTGAGTTCAATGACGGATTTGAATCCATCGGGGATGAGTTTGGCGCATCGGTGTGGCACGATGACCGTTGTTGATGGTGAGCACATCGCTTTGAGCGTGGGTTTATCGAGATGATCGAAGTGTGCGTGGGTGATCAGGACGATATCAGAGCCAATGAGTGATTCTGGCGAGACTGGCGAGGGGGTCAAGCGGGGGACGCCGATGGTTTTGGATTTGATCTTCATCCCGATTCGTTCGGAAAGTACGGGGTCCACGGCGATCGTCACATCGTCGATTTGAGCAACCACTGAGCCATGCCCGAGCCAGAGGATGGCGAGATCGTGATGGGCAAGGTCGTGGAGGATTTGAGGGAGGTGGATCGGCTGCTGTGCTACGTTTGATTTGATGAGTGAATCGTAGATAACCCGTGGGTATCGGCGGAACCCAGACTTGACCGCCCGTGCGGTTCTGCGGAGCTTTGGTGCGCGTTTTTGGTTGGAGTTCTTTGTATTTGGCATGACTCAGTAGGATTATACGCGGCGGCAAGATCAAGTGTTTGGTATGATGATGATTGAGGAGGCAATGAGTTGCTGGTAGACATTGAAATTACACCTGAATCTGCGATCACGGTTGCGTCGATATTTGCCGCAGTTGTCTTTGTGTTGCATTGGATGATTGTTGTTGGGCTTGGGCTTCGGATTATTTTGAAACGGCGTCCGACGGGTGTTTCGTTGGCGTGGTTGCTTGTTGTGGTTTCATTGCCGTTTGTCGGTGCGGTGTTGTATTTGTTTGTGGGTGAGCTTTGGCTGCCTCGAAGAAGGATTGGGCGGTACAGCGCGTTTAAAGAATCGATCTCGGGGCATATAGAGTCGCTCGATCAGGCATGGGATATCAAGGGGGATGATTTGTCTCCTCTGGCGAGTATGCTCAATGCGCAGGCGAATACGCCGTTGAGGCTGTCGGCAGTTGGGGGCAATGCTATAAAACTCTTTGATACATGCGAGCGGTGTATAGAAGAGATCGTCAAGGATATCGATCAAGCAAAATCAACAGTGTCGATGTTGTTTTACATCTGGCAATCGGGCGGGGATGTTGATTTGGTGGAGGATGCGTTGGTTCGAGCAGCGGGGCGCGGAGTGGTTTGCCGGGTGATGGTGGATTGCGCCGGGAGCAAGAAGTTTTTGCGAAAGAAATCGTATAAGAAAATGCGAGCGGGGGGCGTGCGGGTTGTTGATACTTTGCCCGCGGGGATACTGCGGGCGCTCTTTGCACGGATCGATATTCGAAATCATCGAAAGATCATCACGATCGATCATGACATTGCGTATACAGGTTCGATGAATATGGTCGATCCACGATTGTTCAACACAAAGCGAGGGTTTGGGCAGTGGGTCGATGTGATGGCCCGTGTGCAAGGGCCGGCGGCGAGGGTGCTCGACATGACGAGCAACCTTGACTGGGCTGTGGATTCACATGATGATCCGGAGTTCAAGATTGAATCGTTGATGTGCAAGATACCGGTCGAGTCTGCAGGTGAGATGCCGATGCAGGTGGTGCCTTCAGGACCGGATCAGGGCGCACGGGTAATTCACGATATGCTGCTCACGCTGATCTATAACACCACCAAGCAGATTGTGATTACAACGCCGTATTTTATTCCGAGTGAAGCGATGCTCGTTGCGATGACCGCAGCTTCGATGCGGGGCGTGGATGTGACGCTTGTTGTACCCGAGAAAATTGATTCGATTCTTGTCAGGCATGCATCGAAATCATATTTTCAAGACTTGCTCGAAGCGGGTGTGAAAATCTGTGCATATCGAGGCGGGTTGCTTCATGCTAAGACGGTGACGGCCGACGGCGAGGTAGCGATGCTTGGCACGGTGAATATGGACAAGCGGAGTTTTTCGATCAACTTCGAGGTGAGTCTTTTTGCATACGACCAAGCTTTCGTAGAACGAATGCGAACGCTCCAAGAGAGCTACATACAAGACTCGGTAGTGGTTAAGATTGAGCAGTGGAAGAATCGTTCGCTCATTGCTCGGGTTGTACAAAATACAGTTCAACTCTTGGCTCCAATTTTGTGAATGGACGCGTGCAATAAGCATGGATTTCTGGTACACTCGCTCTTTGACCAATGAAATAGCCGTGGAAGGATGAATGATGGCCGATCTGAGTGTTGTTGTCGATGGATTAAAATTGCCCAACCCGTTTGTGATCGGGTCCGGCCCTCCGGGCACTAACGCCAATGTGATC
>JAESSR010000046.1 GCA_016764015.1 Phycisphaerales bacterium | reverse complement strand
ATTCGCCTCTCAAGTCTATCATTTTGACCCTGTTTTAGACCACCCTCAAAGGAGATAGACGATGCACGGAATCAACAAAGTCGCGATCATTGGCAGCGGACAAATGGGCGGCGGCATCGCTCAAATCTCGGCGGTCAATGGGTTTGAAACCGTTATCTACGATCTCAACTCCGACGCGCTCACCCGGTGCGAAGGATTCCATGCCAAGCTCTTCGCCCGCGGCGTAGAAAAGGGACGCATGACCGAGGACGATGTCGCCGGCGCCAAAGCCAAGCTCAGCTACGCCAACGATATCAATGCGATCTATGACGCTGATATCGTGATCGAAGCGGTTGTTGAAGATGTTGATCTCAAGAAGAAAATCTTTGCGGGTCTCGCGGATAAGTTCACCGACAATCAGATCCTTGCCACGAACACTTCGTCGATCTCGATCACCGATCTTGCAACCAGTGTTGGCGACGCGGCTGATCGATTCATCGGGATGCACTTCTTCAACCCGGTGCCAATCATGAAACTCGTCGAAGTCATCAACGGGTTGGCAACCTCCGAAGAAACCACCAAACGTACCATCGCACTCTCCGAAGCAATGGGCAAGGTCGCGGTGCCAGCAAACGACCGCGCAGGATTTGTATCAAACCGTGTGTTGATGCCAATGATCAACGAGGCGTTCTATGCATGGATGGAAGGCGTCGCCGAGCCTAAGCATATCGATGAGATCATGAAACTTGGCATGGCACACCCAATGGGGCCGTTGCGGTTGGCCGACTTTATTGGGCTCGACACCTGTGTGCACATCATGGATGTGATGGCTGAAGGGCTCAACAACGATCGGTACCGCGCATGCCCGTTGCTCAAGCAGTTGGTTGTTGCAGGCCGACTCGGCAACAAGGCCGGTCGCGGCGTGTTTGACTATTCGAAGTAAATCCAACTGTCCATTCAAAACTCATACAACCCTGTCCGGAATCGGACAGGGTTTTCCTTTGTTTTCAGTGCCTTCGAGCATCCAGATTGTGATATGATCTGTGCATGCCAACGATCGCCCAACTCAAAAAACTACTCACACTCGATCCGAATGACCCGTTTGTCCATTATGGGCTCGGGCAAGAACACGCCAGTGTCGGCGATCATGAGCAGGCGATCGCGTGCTATGACAAGGTGCTCGAACTCGACCCTGAATACCTCTATGCGTACTTCTTCAAAGGACAAGCACTCCATGATTCTGGAAAAACCGATGAAGCCAAACTGGTGATTCAATCAGGAATCGAGGCTGCCCGAAAGATCAATGATGGGCATGCTGCTTCTGAGCTGTCGGGGCTGTTAGACTCTATCACATGAGTACCTATCATCGCAACTCGTATGGGCAACGGGGCAGGTATCCAAAGAAGGAACTTGAGCCGTTGTTGCTCGATGGGTCGGAGTCGATCAGTTCGCTTCATCCATGCGAGGATGACGCCGCCCGCGTGACGCTCTTCGTCGATCGGCGTCGGCTTGGACGAATCCTCCTCGACACCAAAGGCGATCACAAGCTCGAAGTTGGGACGCCTTGGACTGAAGACCTCGCCGCAACGCTGGGCGAAGAACTCGCCCAAGGCAATGCGTATCGCGCGGGTATCCGAATCCTCGTCAAGCGAGCCAAGTCTGGTAAAGAACTCGGACGCAAACTCAAGCAATATGGTTATGAAGCCGACGCGATCGAATGGACGATCCATAGGCTCACCGAACTCCAAGTGCTCGATGATGAGAACTATGCCCGCAGCGTTGTGCGGAATCAGCTTATCCGTAAGCCCGCCGGGCGAAGATTGCTCGAAGGCAAGTTGCGTGAGAAGGGAATCGAGACTTCACTGATTACCCTTGTACTCGACGAAGCGCTCGAAGACCGCGACACGATTGCGGACGCTCGCAAGCTTGCCCAGTCGGCTGCCCGTTCGATCTCAGATCGTCACGAACCCGAAGTGCGGATCCGCCGAATCACGGGTCGGCTTGCTCGGCGTGGGTTTGACTTTGATGTCATCCGCAAAGTAGTGGATGAACTCAAACTTAGATCGACATAAACATCATCCGCCTACTGGTGGCTGCCAAAGTTCAACCCGATTGCCTTCTGGGTCCATGACCCAGCCGAACTTGCCAAACTCGGTGTCTTCTACCTTCTCATCCACATCGCACCCTTCCTCACGCAACAAGGCGATCAGGGCATCTAAATCTTCGACTCGATAGTTGATCATGAAGCTCGATGTACTCGGTGCAAAGTATGAGGCCTCATCTTTAAACAGGCACCAGTTTGTTGAGCCCGCACCATCAGGATTATCATCCGCCCACTGGAATGCGGCCCCTCCCCATTCCTCGACATTAATGCCTAGGTGAGTTCGATACCATTGCCCCAACGCTTTGGGATCCTTTGCCTTGAAGAACACTCCACCAATGCCTGTCACTCGTTTCATCTGCGCCTCCAGATTTGGCGAGTCGTAGACCCACTCAGTAATGCCTGAGCATAGGCTCAGCAGGCAACTATGGATGTTGTTGCGAGTGTCACAAAACAATCGGCGCATAAAAAAGGCTGGAGGCTCGTCAGAACCTCCAGCGAAATGACCCCAGCGGGATTTGAACCCGCGTTACCAGGATGAAAACCTGGTGTCCTGGACCTAGCTAGACGATGGGGCCAAGGACGGTTGTCAGGGGCAATAGTACGCCTGCGATCTGATTCGTCAAGTCTGCACGAACACCATAAGGCATGATTTTAATGAAAAATTTGAAACCTGAGGCTTCTGCTCAGTAACTGGGAATCTGAGTGTGTGTTTCTTGATAAAGGCTTGTAAATGCCAAGATCAATGCTTCTTCCCGAGATCGCCCATGAACCGATTGCCTGCCTCGCTTTGGAGAACTCCAGACAACCTCTACAGCTGATGAAACTGAGGATTGGCGGATCGTCGGGCGAATGATTGATTGGGCGAAGAACTCAAGCATCAGAGCTTCTGATGGATACCATCGCCCGTCACTGCTTTGTAGGCACCGATCGCCATCATTTGGCCACCAGCCGCTGGCATACAAACCGTCAAGTGCGAATCCCAGATCAGACATACTGTCATCCCCTATATGCAGAGTCATCAACCCCAATGTATCAGATACACGCTGGGGATGTCCAAGAAAACTTGGAAGAAGTTCAAACTCGCGTTTGGATGGGGATTAATTCTTTAAAAGCAGAATCTGGCGATTCAAGTTTGATCCTGAATCCCAGGCATGATCACAAAGACCAGCAAATCGTACATCAAATGGGCCCCTACCGCGATCCCGAGCCCTCGCGAGAGGAACAGGATGCCGAAATATGCTCCTGCGAGGGTGTAGAAGGCTGCGAGCCTGATGTTGAGCCCACCACTTGCGGTGTATACCGAATCATGAAGCCAGGCGAAGGCGATGGCTGAGAGGATCACCGCTGCAATCTTGCCGGTGCGGTCTTTGAAGCTCAGAACATCGGTAATCATAAAGTGCAAGATCGTAATCAGGACAAGCCGAAAGAGCATTTCTTCATACAGCCCAGCACCAAAGGCGAGGAAGATCCCTTCCCAAAACGAATCTGATGTACTCATCATCCCAGTCGCAGGACCGGCTGTCTCGGCTACCACTTGCATCGCCGGGATCATCAACGCTTGCGATTGAGGCTCAAGGATAATGGCGAAGACAATGAGCGGGCCGGTAAGAAACGCAGACTCTGCGATCATCGCCAAAGGCACCATCGGCGATATCTTCCAAGATGCCCGCGAAAGAAACTGCTGAACAACAAGCGTAACAACCAAAGCCAGTGCCGGTAGGTGAAGCCCGAGGACGCCAAAGAGATCGAAGAAACGCACAAGCATTTCTTGTGCTTCAAGCCGAGACGAAACACCCGTTCCCAATAACCCCATCGAACCAATTTCGTAAACCGCGATAACCGGAAGAAGAAAGATAAGTGTGTGCAAAGGCTGGGACGAGAGCCTGAAGTATCCGCGCTGTCCCAATGGCAACCCTGCTCCGATTTGAGTCGGAAGGATGATCGGCTGGTTCTTCTTTCGATCCTTCATAGTCCCCACTGCCTCTTCGCATGCTTGCGTTTGGTCGTGTAGAAAGATAGGCGACGAATTGAAAAAGCTCGACCGGTATGGTCGAGCCGATATCAATCGTTTGATTCAATGCGCATCACAAAGAGCAGGTGCTCTTTCAACAAGCATTAACCCAAGACTTTGGCTTTGAGCCGAGTGTTCATGCGGCTCTTACGACGATCAGCTTGGTTGCTGTGGATCACACCAATTTGAGCAGTCTTGTCGACCAATGCTGAAGCATTGCGGTATGCGGTTGTTGCCTCTTCATTTGAACCATCAATGAGTGCGGACTCGAAGCCTTGAATGGCAACGCGCATATTCTTGATGCGCCAGCGGTTGCGTGCGCGGTTGGTGATGTTCTGGCGGATGCGTTTTTTAGCCGAGTTCGAATGAGCCATGTGGTCTTTTTCCTATAAGGTCAATCCGGGAAAAGTATCCCGTTGGGAGGATATTGTTGCCTCCAAATCGAAGAAATCAACCTCTGGTGGTGTATGAACTTGCTATTTGGGTCAACCCAGCTTATCCTTTTACCCGCTGAGAAGTCAGCAGATGCGTGCGTAGCTCAACTGGATAGAGCACCTGACTACGGATCAGGAGGTTGAGGGTTCGAATCCTTCCGCGCGTGCTTCAGCAAGCCCTGTAAAACACAGGGCTTGCGTTGTTTTTGGGTTTTTTGTTTCACCCGCCACTTGACTCTGTAGCCACTTTTGTATCCAATGTGATCAGGGCGATGCACCGCCATTCGGTGCTTCCCACCCGGATTTGGATACAACCGATATGGCCGAAGACAGGAATAAAGCATCAAACCGAGCAGGAAATCGGCTGCCGAAGATATCTTGGTACGAAGATCGAAAATGCTGGCGATACCGTACAAAGGTCAACAACAAGGCCCACACATTCTATGTCGGCAAGGGCGCAACCGGCCCAAATGACGAGCTTGCCAAAGGGCAGGCGATCCAAGAAGCCCTTGATCACCGTGAAATGCTGGAGACCAAGCGAGAGCTCCGCGATCTTGCCGTCAGTACAACCGGGGATATGGAGCATCTCAAACGGCAGACAATCGAGCTGCACCGATACTTTAACCGCCCGATCAAGAAGGTTATGGAGTCCGTCATCGTCGAACGCGATCTCCCCCCACTCCTGCGAACGGTCATGCTCAACTCATTGCTGCAAGAGAAAATCGAAACTCAGGCATCGCGGATCGAAGAATTGGAGTCAATCCTTGCCGCCCACGGTCGTGCTGCGACACTGGATGCGACCGCTTCACTCGCAGAGCTTCAAGACAAGTGGATCGAGTCCATTCGCAATGAGAAAAAATCATCGAACCAAACCTCAAACCACATCGGTTCGTTCGTAACCAACCTCAGACCATTCATCGAGTTCCTTGAGACACATGCCCCCCGGATCCATCTCACACGGGATCTTGAGGCGAACTGGCGTACCGTGTCGGATTACCGTGAATACATCATCGAAGAAATGAATGAACATGAACGATCGAAGGCTTGGGCAAAGGGCCGGCTCGACAAAGCAAGATTGTTCTGCGAGTATCTTTCAAAGAATGGATACCTCTCCGCCATGCCTCGCGCTATAGATCGGCATTGGTCCCGCATTGGCGTAGACGACCCCTCCCCCACTTTCTTCTCACTTGAGGAGATTACTACGCTCTGGGAGGCGGCAGGCGATCGAATGAAACTCATGATGGCCCTGGGCTTAAACTGCGGATATAGGGCAGCGGATATTCGTACAGTTGAACGAAATGAGATCAATCTCAAACAAAGCGAAATTCTTCGGCAACGCAGAAAAAAGAATACCGCCCAGGCGCACAAGCTATGGCCAGTGACCAAGCGACTGCTTGCCGCCCATCTGAAGGCAGTGCCCGATGACCGCCCCTTCACGAAGGGCTTCAGCAACATCAGCAAACAGATTACCGCTTTCATCGATGCGACGATCGGAGAAGAAAACAACACCGATTCAAGGCGAACAGCAAAATCATACCGCTCAACCGGTGCTCAACAACTTGAGCACATCGTTCTCGGTTCCGCACCCCATTTGATTGACCAATACCTCGCCCATGGCGATAAAAAATTGGCAAAACACTACCGCAAGGAAGACCTCACATCGCTCTATAAGGCATTGGGCAAACTTGGCAAGCGGTTCAATCTGGATTAATCTCAATCGGTTCCAAAGAAGCCCGTTTCCAAGAAGCCTTCACCCCACGCATGAACTCCGCCTTGGTCCCTACACGAAGGAACCTCGCTTGTTGATGTTCAAGGAGGCCGATGGTGCTCCAGAACCTCAATGGCGTGCGAATCGCATAATCGGGGAGTTCTTGGCGGAGCCGCTTTGAGGCCTTGGCTTTGATGTCTTGAAATCCCACAGGCACCTTACTCTCTGCAAGCACAGCGGCGACGGCTTCATAGGCGTTCTTGGGGCATTTGAATGGTCTCGCGTCGCTGTCGCGGCGTTCTGTGAGGGCTGGACCGCGTGGGGAGTCTTCGATGGTGTAGATGGCGGCTCGCACTCGGGCGCGGGGGCCGACGATTCGACGGCGGCGAGCATCTTCGATGATCTCGATTTCTGCCTGAACGGATGTTTCGAGCTGCTTCAACTTGGCGAGCGCACCGCGTGGCCTGGATGGCGAACTCTCTATGAGTGTTCTGAGTTCATCGAGCTTTGATTTCCAATCTGAGGTTGCTGATTTTGATCGTTTCATAGCCCTTATGGTACGCCCGTAATACACGGTTGCGTAGATCTACGCGTACCCGAATATCGCTTGTTTTGTCGCAGATCTTTGCATATTTGCAAGGATCCCAAAAACTCCAAAAGTTTCTCAAATAATTTTGTCGGATCCGACGGTTTCTTCTTTCCACCTCCTAGATTCACCGCTATGTACATACAAATACGCTCTATTTGTTTTACGGCGTACATCAAAGGAGATCGAAGATGACGACAGAAAACGGAACAACCCACACACACGAACAAATCGACGCAGCATCCGAGTCACTGCTCGAATGGGCAAAGGAGCACCGGAATGTGTTCGCGGTCGCTGCGATGTTCGGGACAGATGAAGAAACCCACTTCCCACAACCCGAAGCCATCGTCGCCGGTGCCATAAGCGAACTCAATGAGGGCGATGTGGCGGCTCTGCTCGCCCAGTTGCATGTCGTTGTGCTCATGATGATTGATCAAATCGCTTCGGGAGCCGAAATGGGCGAGGAAGCATTTCGGCGGATGTTCAAGACCCTGCTCAATCACATGCTCAATGAAGCGGGCGTGACGCAAGTAGGCCAAATCGAATCAAACCCACAAATCACAGACACAAACACTCGAAAGGAAATCGAATGAAAAACGAAGCACCAAAGTACAAGT
>JAESSR010000045.1 GCA_016764015.1 Phycisphaerales bacterium | reverse complement strand
TCATCATCATCAACCGCAAGGGCGTCAACAAGGATTTCTTGGATTTTATCAAAGATTTCGGATCGTTCCATAGCGGCGGATCTCACATACAACTCGGTCATGGTTTGTGGGTTTGCACCCGTTTATTCAAGCGAACTATAGCCCGTCCTAACGGATGAGTCGCACTTGGAATGCGAACCACCCTCATCGACAGACTATGCCCATATCCCTTGAGCTTTCTGAGGATTAGAGCTCAGCAAGCCGACGGGCGGTTTCTTGCTCGATCAGGGCATCGAACATCGGCCCCAAATCAGCATCATCGAGGATCTTGTTTTTATTAAATTTGATGTCGAGGCGTTGGTCAGCCACAATGTTGTCTTGGTACCGATAGACCCGAATTTTTTCTGATCTGCCCCCGGTCCCGATCTGGCTATTTCTGCTCTCTGTCCGCTCGGCTTCAATCTTCTGGCGTTCGATCTCGTAGACGCGGGCCGTCAGAAGCCGTTTGGCTTTTTCGCGGTTCTGGGCTTGCGACTTGGTTTCCTGCATCCGCACCTCGACGCCGGTGGGTTTGTGGATCATGTGGACGGCCGTCGCGACCTTGTTCACATTTTGCCCGCCGGGCCCTTGAGCAGTCGTGATGTGTTCTTCGACATCGCTCGACCAATCAATATTGACCTCCACGGCTTCGGGCTCAGGGAGCACCGCGACAGTACAGGTGCTCGTATGGACTCGCCCTTGGGTTTCAGTCTCGGGGACTCGTTTGACCGCGTGCACACCGGCTTCAAAGGACAGTTGCTGCCAGACGCCATCGCCTTGGAAGTTGATGACCGCGTGGCGGATGCCTCCGAAACCTGCATCGGTCACCATATCGAGTTCTTCGGTTTTCCAACCCTGGGCCGTCGCGTACTTGGTGTAGGCGGCGAGCAGGTCGCGTGCCCACAAGGCCGCTTCATCGCCTCCAGTACCAGCACGGATTTCGAGCATCACCGAGCCAATCGCCCGATCGTCCGTGGTGACGAGCGTTTGTTTGATCTGCTCGATCATCTTGCTCGCTTGGGATTCAATCTCTGGGAGTTCTTCCTTGGCCATCTCAGCGAGTTCTGGATCGTCGCCCGTGATTGCTTCGCTGAGTTCTGTTGATTCATCGACAAGCGCACAAAAGGCGATGTACCCCTCCACGACCGGAGCGAGGGCAGAGCGTTTGATGGAGAGGACCGAGACCCGCTTATGATCAGCAAGCACCTCGGGGTCTTCGAGTTGCTTGCTCAAGTCGTCGAACTGATCGCGCAGCTCGTTGAGCTTGGATGCGAGGTTGGGATCAATGGTGCCGATTGACATGGTGCAACGGTATACTCCTCGCCATCTCCTCAGCATGAAATATGATCCCCAATCAGCCATTTGATGGACTCAAAGTGCAACTTACGGCGCAATCTCCCAATACTGTCATACACTCAAGCCAGTTCACAAAGGGGTCTTTATGTCAGATACGAGTTCGTTAGCCGTCGCGATGACCGGCGTTCGCAAAACCTTCGGCTCAAAGGTCGCTGTAGAAGGTATCGATCTCGCGATTCCCCTGGGATCAATCTATGGGTTCATCGGCCCAAACGGTGCGGGCAAGACGACGACCATTCGGATGATCATGTCGATCCTCTTCCCAGACTGTGGCGAGCTCTCGGTGCTTGGGAAGAAATCCGCGATCGAATCCAAGGATCAGATTGGGTACCTCCCCGAAGAACGAGGCATCTATAAAAAAATGAAGGTCGGCGCATTCCTCAAGTACATCGGTCGGCTCAAAGGGCTCGACTCACGCGGGCTCGATCAGGTGGTCAAAGGCTGGCTCGAACGCATTGAGCTCGAAGATGTCTATAAAAAGAAATGCGAAGAGCTCTCCAAGGGCATGCAGCAGAAGGTGCAGTTCATCGCAGCGGTCTTGCATAATCCTGATCTGATTATTCTTGACGAGCCGTTCTCAGGACTCGACCCGGTCAACATGCGATTGCTACGAAAACTGATCGATGAAGAACACAGTGCTGGAAAAACCGTGATCTTCTCGACCCATGTGATGTACCAGGCCGAGCAGTTGTGTGATCATATTGTGATGATTCATGAGGGCAAGAAGGTGCTCGATGACACACTCGACGACATCCGCACTCGATTCGATCCGCGTGCTCTCCATGTCGATCCTGTCGGCGGCTTAGGGATGACCAAGGAAATCGCACAGGTTTCTGGTGTTGCCCATGTGAATGCTGTTGAGGGAGCCCTTGAAGTCATACTCGAAGAGGGCATCGAGCCTCAGACCGCCATGATGACGCTGCTCGCGGCCTATCCGATGAACCGGATCGAGATCAAGAAACCAACACTTGAAGATGTGTTTATCGAGATCGTCACCGGCGGCAAACAAGGCAGCGATGCCGAGCAACTGCGGGCGGAGCTGCTTGCTGGTTCTACGCAAGATGAAGAAGGAGCAGACTCATGAATATCTCCAAAGTAATACGGGTCGCTTCACGAGAGTTTGCATCCACCGCGATGACCAAAGGATTCATCATCGGCGCGTTGGTTCTGCCCGCATTGATGGCAATGGTTATCCCCGTCGTCATTTTGCTCGCAATGAGTTCGCAACCACCCGCTGACACAGGGAAGATTTATCTGCTCGACCGATCGGGCGAAGTCGCCCAGGTCGCCACAGACCGCTTGTCTCCAGAGAATGTTGAAGCACGATGGATCAAAGAAGCAGAGAACATGAAGGATGCTGCCAAGGGCATGCTTGGCGGCTTGCTCGGCAAAAAAGCAACAGACACACTCGATAACACCAAAATCGTTATTCCGTTTCCAAGTTTTCGTGTGATCCAAACAGCCAACGATGTGGACATCGAAGAACTCAAGGAAGAACTCCGAGCCGTCGTCGCGTCAGAAGAGTCTTCGGAAGATGATCTATCGACGCTCCCGGCGATCATTGAAATCGATGCAGACGCGACCCAAAAAATCAACGATGAGGAAGGCTTCGGAGTGTACCAAGCGTTCTTCCGCCCAAAGCTCAATGAAGAAACCATAAGCGAGATCGAAAGTTCTATCCGCTGGTCGATCCGCGAACTTCGGTACCAGAACGCCAATATCGACCGTGATACCGTGATCGAGCTCAGCTCGGTGAGAGCACGCAAAAGCAAAGAGATCACCGAAGACGGCGAGCGAAATGAATCGTCCGGCATCTCAAACTTCCTTATCCCGTTCGCATCGTTGATGCTTCTCTTGATGGCTTCTATGACCGGCGGGCAATACCTTCTCACAACCACAGTCGAAGAAAAATCGAACCGTGTTGTAGAAGTGTTGCTCTCGGCGGTCTCGCCATTAGAACTGATGACCGGCAAGATCATCGGGCAGATGGGCGTCGGGCTCTCGCTGCTCACGATTTATAACGGAGTGGGGATCGCCGCGCTGATCTTCTTCAAGCGTGATGATCTCGTCTCCCCGATCACTTTCTTTTATATCTTCATCTTCTTCATGCTTGCCTACTTCATGTTTGCATCACTGATGGCTGCCATCGGCTCGGCGGTCAATGACCTTCGCGAGGCCCAATCGCTCATGACCCCGGTCATGATGATGATGATCTTGCCTTACATCTTCTTTATGCCTGTGATCCGAGCACCCAACTCATTGTTCTCGACGATTACGAGTTTCATCCCGCCAATCTCACCGTTCATTATGATCATGCGTGTGTCGTCGAACGATCCACCTCCCAACTGGCAGATCGCTGCAGCGATTGTGCTCAACGGGATCGCCGTCGTGGTGTTCCTCTGGCTCGCGGCGAAGGTATTCCGTGTGGGATTGCTGATGTTTGGTAAGCCGCCAAACTTGCGGACGCTGATCAAATGGATTCGGATGGCGTAGAATCTGACATGCAGGAATATCCAACAGCGAACAACCCGGCTTCAAACCCAACCGCACGCGAAGGCATCCATTGCCTCTCATGTGGCTACAACCTTGTCGGTGTCGCAATCGGACAACGATGCCCGGAGTGCGGGTCTGAGATCATGCAGTTTGCAGGGAACCGCCAGCAAACCAGTGGCAAGGCCATTACTTCACTGGTGCTGGGAATCTTCTCCATCATCACCTGTATAGGCTACGGAATTATTGGAATTCCATGTGGGATTATTGCGATTATATTTGCAAAGAAAGCTCGGCTTGCAATTCAAGATGGCACCGCACCAGCGAGTTCATTAGGCATGGCCACCGCTGGTCGTGTGTGTGGATGGATTGGGTTGATACTCAGCTCAATCTACTTTCTTTTCATATTCACCACTATTATGATCGCTATTGTGGGTGCTGCGGCAGCAGGTGCAGCCGGCAATGCCCCGGTCCTCATGCCATGATCAACGAGACTACCTACGACAAGCACGATCTCTACGAACTCTGTGTGCAATCGCCCAAGGACTTGGTGCCATTGCTACGGGCGGTGCATGGGGGAGAGCCGATTACCCTTGGTGAAGATTTCTCCGGCACCGCAGCCCTCTCGCACCTATGGGTAGAGCGCGATGGAGCCAAGGCCATCGCCGTGGACTTCGACAACAAGAGTCTGCACAAACGCGGGGATCATGAACGGATCACCAAGCGTGAGTGCGATGTGTCTGAGGCCGACGATGCGTGCGATGTGCTGTTTGTGGGCAACTTCTCGATCGGGTATCTGCACACGCGGGCCGAACTGGTCGAATACCTCACGCATGTCAAATCCCGGCTTCAAGCTGGCGGCATGTTCATTTGCGACACCTACGGCGGCGATACCGCGTATACGCTCGGCGGCGTACACCGTGCGCATCCGATGCCTGGCGGCAAACTCTGCCGATATACCTGGGAGCAGCACGAAGCCGACCCAACCACCGGCATGGTGACGAACCTGATTCACTTCCGCGTTGAACGCGCAGGCGTGATCGAGTTTGAGCTCGAAGATGCGTTTGTGTACCAATGGCGGCTGTGGTCAATTCCTGAGCTTCGTGATGCGATGATGGATGCGGGATTCAGAGAGACTTTGGTGTATACGAAGCTGGCCGATGCGTTGGATGCGGATGGGAACGCGTATGTGCTGCCTGTGGAGGATGGGCAGGAGGAACTCGAAGAGAGTTTTATTGTGCTTGTAGTTGCGAGGGCGTAGATTGGCAAAGCTCACCCACGAACAACGCGACAAGCTGAGATTCATCTGTCACATCTGCGGCTACGACATGACCGGGCGGGCGGATGCAGACCCGTGCCCAGAATGCAACACACCATTCGATACTCGGCTTGATCTGCCGGATGCAGACAACCGATCGAAACGGGCAGTTGTGTATATGGTCATCGCTATCCTTTGCAATCCGTTGGCGGTGCCGATCGGATTCATATTACTCTTCATAGCTTACCGCACCACCTGCTGGCTCGAGCCTAAGGAGACTGATTTTAGAATCCCGTACCATATCACCAAACGACGCAAACTCATTGAACTCTTGGGCTGGGTATGGTGCGTTGAACTCTTTGCTTTGGTGGCAATTTCGTGGATTTGGCCTCAGGCTTTGAACTGGTGGTAGCTCATGCCTATTCAAAAACATCCATTCACACAAGTCTTCACCTGCCATGAGTGCGGGTATGACATGCACGATCGGATCAAAGGCGATCCATGCCCGGAGTGCAATACCGCCTTGGATACGCGAAGAGATGATCCTGTTGCGGTGTACAAATCACGAGTTGGGCTGGCTTGGGTGGTCGCTTCGTTGCTCTTGCTCCCCTTCATTGGCCTCATATCGTTGCTCTTTGTGGGGCTTGCCCAATACAAATATCTCCAGCACCATTCGTTGACGGCGACTTATCGGGCCTCATATGCTACGAGAAAGCGTCGTAAACTGATTAAACGACTCTTCTTGCTATGGATTGGCGAGGCGTTGCTTCTCCTGCTCATTGCCCGCTATTGGCCACCCCTATTCCCCTTGTGGTCACCTTTTTAGTTTGCTATAATCTATACATGACCACCATGAACACCCCCACCGATACGAATACCCTCTGTTCCTACAACCCATCGACCGGCGAACTCGTCGGGACTGTCCCCGTCACACCGGCGAACCAAGTTGACGCCGTGATCGCCAAGGCTCGCGCAGCGATGCCGGCGTGGGCAGCTCTTTCAGCACAAGAACGAGCCGACATGCTCAAGCCTGCCGGCGAGAAACTTCTTGAGAAGGCCGATGAACTCGGACGGATTCTTTCGCTTGAGCAAGGCAAGCCGCTCGCCGAGGGCATCGGCGAAATCACCGGCTGCGGCTCACGCATGAACGATGAAGTCGATGAAGTCGCAAAGGCAGTCGCCCCTGAGGTGCTCACTGACGAAGGTGTTGAATCGACAATCTACTACGATCCATTTGGAGTATGTGCAACGATCACCCCTCGGAACTTCCCGGCCTTGATGCCCCACTGGACGATTGTCCCTGCGTTGGTTGCGGGCAACACCGTGATCGTCAAGCCTTCAGAGCAGACGCCTTTGATCGCAGATGAGTATGTCAAAGTCCTCAACGAGTTCTTGCCAGAAGGCGTATTGCAAATCATCCACGGCGAAGACGATCAGGGCAAAGCCTTGGTCGCTGGCGATGTGAACATGATCGCGTTTACAGGATCGAAAACCGCTGGGCAGCACATCATGGCCGCCGCGGCTCCTGGGCTCAAACGATTGATCCTTGAGCTTGGTTCGAAAGATCCATGCATCGTGCTCGAAGGTGCTGATCTTGAGAAGGCCGTCGCGTTTGTATCGAACAACTCGATGCGGAACTGTGGGCAGGTGTGTGTCTCGACCGAACGAATCTATGTTCAGGATTGTGTGAAGGAAGAGTTCACAAAAATGCTTATCGCCAAGGTTGGCGAGTTCAAAGTGGGCGATTGCCTCGCCGAAGATTCAACCATCGGGCCGATGGTCATGAACGAACAAAAAACACATGTGCTCGCACAGATCGAAGACGCCAAAGCCAAGGGTGCCAATGTTCTCTTCGGCGGCACACCAATGGACGGCAACTTCGTCGAACCAACGATCCTCGACAACCTCAACCACACCATGGACATCATGACCATCGAGACCTTCGGGCCAGTTGCATGTATCCAAACCGTGAAGGATGCCAACGAAGCGATTGAACTCGCCAACGATACTGAGTACGGGCTTGGCGCGGTGATGTTCGGTGATGAAGATGTTGTTCGTGGCATCAGCCGACGATCGACCGCTGGCATGGTTGGTGTTAACCGAGGCATCGGCGGCGCCAGCGGCACGCCTTGGGTTGGTGCTCGCAAATCAGGGATTGGCTATCACTCCGGGCCGATGGGACATCGCCAGTTCTGTCAGGTTCGTGTCGTCAGCACGAATCCGTAATCATTGGTTTAACTGTTTGAAATACACTCAAAGTCTCTGTGATATTCACAGGGGCTTTTTTAAATACGAGCGTTA
>JAESSR010000044.1 GCA_016764015.1 Phycisphaerales bacterium | reverse complement strand
GATTTAATTATGGACCTTGCAAGGGGGAACGCACAGTGTGCGCCATATCTCGATCTTTTGCCAAACGCCAACGCGAGAGCGGTGCTCTATGTCGAGTTCTTTGGAGAGAACTCGGATTCAATCGCGGCATCATTTGAGAAACTCAGAGATGTTGTGCCGGGCATTCCGATTCGGGAATATACAGATCAAGCGCATATGGAAAACGCATGGAACCTACGCAAAGCCGGCGAGCCGTTGCTCCATGCAATCAAAGGCGATCGCAAGCCCTTGGGCTTTGTAGAAGACAACGCGGTACCAGTGGAACACCTGAGTGAGTTCGTTCATCGGTTCCGCGAGATTGTCAATGCAGAGAATACCATCGCATCGTATTATGCACATGCCTCGGTTGGTGTGCTCCATGTTCGCCCGCTTCTGAATCTTCGTGATCCAGATGATGAACTAGCGATGCATCGGATTGCGACCAAAGTGGCGATGCTCGCTCAAGAACTCGGAGGCGTGCCATCCGGTGAACATGGCGATGGCCGTGCGCGTGGACCGTTTATTGAGTCTTATTTTGGTTCCGATCTCCTCAATGCTTTTCGTGAGATTAAATCGATATTCGATCCGCTCAATCTCATGAACCCGGGAAATATAGTTGAGCCTGGGTCGATCGAATCCATCAGTGAGCACACACGAATCAAACCAAACGATACGATTATTCCTCAGCCCAAAGTAGAGACCTATTACCGGTATGAGTCAGAGCATGGGTTCGGGCATGCCGTTGAGTTGTGCAATGGGGCTGGAGTTTGTCGGCGTAAATCTGGAGGGGTGATGTGCCCATCATATCAAGCAACACTCGATGAACGCCACTCAACCCGCGGGCGGGGCAATGCACTCAGGTTGGCGATCACCGGGCAGATCAATCTCGCAGCTTCCCAATCAGGTGAGCCGGTGTTCAATGATCCCGCAACCAAGGAGACGCTCGATCTGTGTCTGAGTTGTAAGGGGTGCAAATCTGAATGTCCGAGTTCAGTGGATATCGCCAAGCTCAAATCAGAGTACCTCGCCCAAGGATATCGAGATGGCGGCCATGTGCCCCTATCAGTGCGCATGATGTCCAACATTCATCAACTCAATCGACTCGGCTCGGTGTTTCCATGGTTGACCAATATGATTCAATCATCTGGGCCAGTCAGATCGGTGATCAATCATGGGCTCAATATTCACAAGGACCGTTCGCTCCCCCAAATGCATCGCCCGGTGCATCGTCGTGATATTCCAATAGGAACCAAGCCTCGGGTCGTGGTACTGAGCGATACATTCTCGACGCACAATGATCCGTCGATTGTTCATGATTGTGTTCGTGTGTTCGAAGCATTTGGATACGCTGTGGGGATTGAAACAGTTTCAGACTTTGGGCGTGCTGCGATTTCGTTGGGAAACCTTGAGTTCGCAATTAAAGATGCGCAGCGAACACTTGACCAGCTCGAATACCTGATCGAAGATGACACGATTCTTGGTTTATTGATACCTGAACCTTCGTGCTTGTCCGTCGTAGCCGATGATTGGCCTGATCTGCAACTCAATCGTGATGGGCTCCTGATTGAACGACTCAAGGCGAAAGCCGCTTTGCCCGAAACATTTATCGAATCGAAGTGGGCGTATCATCCTATCAAGCCCAAGTTTCGTCCGTTGGCAGGCAGAGTGGTCTTACATGGGCACTGTCATCAGAAAGCATTGTGGGGAGATTCAACATCCTCAGCGATCTTCGAGCGGCTTTACCCTGGGCAAGTATCAGTGCTCGACACAGGGTGCTGTGGTATGGCAGGAGCATTTGGGTATGCTGCACACCGATATGAGTTGTCAATGAAAATCGGTGAACAAACACTATTCCCTGCGATCCGCTCGGCATCGTCTGACGACATGCTCATCGCGCCCGGGACATCGTGTCGCCATCAGATTATCGATGGCACAGGACGCGCAGCGATACATCCGATTGAAGCGCTCGCTCGATTGCTCGAAAGCCAATAGGCAAGGCATGAATCACACAGGGCTCTGTATTTGGCGGGCGATTGATTCGATGATTTCTGCAGCCAGCACCCAGTGGGCACCGGTTGCTGAGCCATCGATCAAAATCCGATGGGCACACACGGGCACAAGCATCGCTTGCACATCGTCTGGTTCCACAAAATCACGCCCGTCCATCCAAGCCCAGGCCCGAGCGGCTTGGGCAAGTGCGAGTGAACCACGCGGTGAGAGCCCGACGATCACTTCGTCTGATTCGCGTGATGCCCGCGCGATATCAACAATATACTGACGAATCGACTCACTCAGGTGAACTTTATCCACAGAGTTCTGCATCTCAATAACTTCATCAGCGTGGAGCACCGGCTTGATATGTTCGAGCACAGTGGTCGCAGGACGCAGGTCAAGGAGTTCAACTTCGGCCTGAGCATTCGGATATCCCATCGAGATACGCATCAGAAACCGATCGAGCTGGTTTTCCGGGAGCGGGTAGGTGCCCTCGAACTCAGCGGGGTTCTGAGTAGCGACGACCATGAACGGGTTATTGAGTTTATGTGTGATGCCTTCGATTGAGACCTGTGCTTCGCTCATCGCTTCGAGCAGGGCGGATTGCGTACGAGGCGTTGTCCGGTTGATTTCGTCGGCGAGCAGGATGCTGGTAAAAATCGGACCTGGTTGAAACTTGAGTGCAGACCCATCGCGTGAAAATATTGAAACTCCTAACAAATCAGCGGGGAGCATGTCCGGGGTGAGTTGCACGCGTGCGAACGGGCAATCAATCGACTTGGCAAGTGTTGATGCGAGTAGCGTCTTGCCGACTCCTGGGACATCTTCAAGGAGTACATGTCCGCGGGCGAGCAGGCAGCAAATGATCCAATCAATCGCGGGAGAATCGCCAAGGTAAACACTCGATATCTGGGAGCGGAGTGCGTTTACAGGGTCATTTGGGTGTGCATTCATTCGTGTGTACTCTCAATGATTCGCGTATCAATAATCCGTCGAAACTCCCCAGGACTTCATCATGAGGCCATAGTCTATCACGATGATTCAATCAAAGAGCCATTCGGATCATGTTCTGATCGGTTCCATGTGGTAAAATCATTCGGTACACTGACGATTCTTCGTTTCTTGGTCTCCGGGACGGCGGGTATGGCACATTCAAATCAGAATACAACTGATCGAGTCGATCACGCCAATGTCCAAGCCGATGGGGGCGCGATGATCGCACGCCAACTCAATGGCGAACTCTACTGCATTGGGTGTGGATACAACTTGCGTGGATTGTCCATCCGCTCAAACTGCTCGGAATGCGGAATCCCGGTACGAGCAACAATCCTCGGTATCGTCGATCCGCACGCAGAAGAACTCGTTCCACTCATTGCTCCTCGGTTAATTGCCATCGGGCTCAACGCTTGGAGCATGGGCGCGTTGCTTGCGCTGGCGATGGTTTGGGTGATGCGAGGAGCGGAGATGGCCCGGGATGCGATCGGTGCGAACTGGATTCCTGCACTCGCTCCTCTGGTCGGCATCGGTGGGTTGGTTGTGTCTTTGCTTGGGGCAGTCATGATGATTCGTCCGCATCGTGGTGTTCATAGGCTCGAAGCGATTCGTTCTGCGTTTGGGGTGTCGTTGTTTGTGCCGCTGATATTTGTGTATGGGTCTGTCTATATGCGAATTGATGCTCTTTCACCTTCGCCTGTGTTTGAACCAGGTCCATCGGCATTTGAACGCTCCGTTCTTCGCGTGATAATGATGCTGCTTGTCGGGGGCATTATCTGGGGTCTTCGTCCTCAGGCTGTTGGGCTTGCGATCCGGTCGATAGTAGTGCGGACAGGGCGTGTTGATCGACAATCGTTGTATGCGGTGTTCGCATCGCTTGCGATCGCTGCGATCGGTGATATAATTTACATCATCAATCACTTCGTCATATTGAGTATTGATGACATACTCTCCATCGTTGCGTTGGTCGTAGTCTCGTTGGGTTCGGTGCTTTTTTCGGTTGGTATGGTCAATATCTGCATTGATACCATTCGGCTCTACCCGGTGCTCGTGCGACCCGGGGTTGGGTTGAGCGATATTTTTGAGACAAATACACAAAAAACAGAGCGAACCAAGATCATCTGAAACCTGTCATCGTTCTTTCCGATAGACTCTTATTGCTGATACAGTTGTGTCTTAAAACATACTTTGGAGTTCCAATGGCTTTGAAAACGAATCGATTCCGTCGTTCTGCATGTGGGCTTTTACTCATCTTGGTGAGCACAAATGCTTTGCTGATGGCCGAGGATGATGTCAATCTCGCGGTCATCGAGATATCTGGCTCACCCGCAGAAGTCGAGGCTGGCTACACCTGGCTCGGGGACGGTTCGGGGACTCTGCTGGGATTGGTCAACACGATTGATACACTCGCGTATGACAAGGAGTTTTCCGGGCTGGTCATCCGATTGAAGGATTCAGCATTGAGTGTGACGCAGGTCGAAGAAATTGGGCAAGCGATCACGCGGTATCGGGATACAGGCAAGAAAGTCCATGTGTTCGCTGAAGCCTACAACACGAGTGATTTGTTGCTCGGAGCGTTCACTGACGAGATCATTCTGCAATCAGGCGGGTATGTCTCGTTCCCAGGGTTGCACATGGAAGAGATGTACATGGCCGACACGCTCTCGTGGGTCGGTGTGCAGGCGCAGCTTGTTCAGGTTGGTGACTACAAAGGCGCCAATGAGACAATGACCCGCTCTGGGCCCTCGGCTGCTTGGGAGCAGAACATCTCTGGGTTGCTCGATGGAATGTACAACAACATCCGGAGCATACTGCTCGACGGACGAGATATGAGTTCGCGTGAGCTCGATGAAGCGATGAAGGTTGTCTGGTCTGCATCGGGTGAGGAGGCAATCGAAGCCGACATTATTGATGCCCAGGTCGACCTGCCATTGCTCAAAGAATATTTCGAGGATCAGTATGATGCTGATGTAAACTGGGTCTCGAATCCGTATGCGGTCGCTGACAACGCGATCGATTTTTCTTCGCCGCTCGCGGTGTTCGCTGCGATGATGTCAGATTCCGGGTCCGTGCATATCGACCATCCAACCATC
>JAESSR010000043.1 GCA_016764015.1 Phycisphaerales bacterium | reverse complement strand
CTGTGTTTTTTCATTTGGCAAGAGCATTGGAGCACTAAAGACCACAGGCGAGACGCCTGTGCCACGGGGAACCGGTATTTCATTGTGGCACACCCATTGCGTATCTCTTCATACGGCTTGAAGTTTGTCTTTGCGCATGATTGAACGCGCAGATTTGGCCGATGGAGTGTGTATGTCTACTGATATCAAATCGATCATGGCTCTTGAAGTCCCGTTGGTGGTTGTGCTCGCCGAGCGCACGCTGATTCTTGAAGATATCCGCAACTGGGTTCCCGGCTCGATCATTGAACTCGGTAAAGAAGCTGAGGAAGACCTTGAGGTCCGGGTGAATAACCGTGCGATCGGGCAAGGGAGTGCCGTGAAGATCGGCGAGAACTTCGGCATCCAGGTCAACTATATCGGTGATCCCAAAGATCGCATCAACGCGATGGGAGCCGAGGGCTCTGGTTCGAGTTCATCGAGCGAGATGAACGCTGAGGATCTGGCGTCTGCACTGCTTGATGGGCAAATTTGAAATAAAGTACTGATTTACTTCCGATCGATCTCGTTGCCAATCGGATTGGTAATGGCAAAATCATCCTATCGAATACAGGACCTAAACCCAAAACTCATTGATTCTGGGCTTGAACCCGCTTTCACTGCCAATAACTGAGTGTATTGGTCATTGAAAACGGTGTTGCTTCGAGTTGAGGGCAACTTGAGTCATGAAAATCGCCGATAGTATGGTGTAATTCCGTTTCAAATCGGCGTTCTCATCGCCGTGAGTCCATACCAGAACGAGCTGCATTATGCCTAGAGATATCCCCGTCGGCAACGGCAACCTGTTAATCACCTTTGACGAGTTGTATCGCATCCGTGATCTATACTCGCCGAGGGTTGGTCGGCATAACCATACCGATGGGCACCCGCAACGCTTTGGGGTGTGGGTCGATGGGCAGATGGCGTGGATCGAGGACGAGGGGTGGACTCGTGATCTTCGCTACAAGCCCGATTCACTCACTACAGAAGTGACGCTCATCCATGAGGAACTCGGGATTGAGATCATCTCGAATGATGTAGTCGATTTGCACAAGCCGGTGTATTTCAGGCATTTGTCGGTGCGTGACCTTGCAGGCAAATCACGCGATGTGAGATTGTTCTTCCATTGCGACTTCTCAATCAACGGCTCACCTGTCGGAGACACCGCCAACTACGATCCATCCACAAACGCGGTCATCATGTACAAGGACGATGCGTATTTTCTGATCAACACCTCAACACCGACCAAGGTTGGTGTTGAGCATTGGGCGATCGGTGCCAAGCGCGTTGGCGGTGCTGAGGGCACCTGGCGTGATGCTGAAGATGGGCAGCTTGGTAAAAACACAATCTCGCAAGGATCGGTCGATGCGACGGTTGGGATTAATCTTCAGCTCAAGCCCAACGCGACTGAAGAAGCAACGATGTGGATTATTTGCACACAGAACTACGAGGATGCCAAGCACATCAACGAACGCATCTGGGCGATCACACCCGAACGACTCATCGCACGCACCGAAGCGTACTGGAAGCTGTGGTCGCGCAAGGAGCCGATCAATACTGATATTTTGCCCGAACCTGTACAGGATTTGTATTTCCAGAGCCAACTGATTCTTCGCACACAGATCGACAACGGGGGTGCGATCATCGCAGCGAATGATTCGGACATTACTCACTTCGCGGGCGATCATTATTCGTACTGCTGGATGCGAGATGGGGCACTGGTTGCGCATTCACTGATCCTCGCCGGGCAGAGCGAGCTGAGCCGAAACTTCTTCCGGTTTGCCCATGAATGTATTGGCGATAAGCCTTACTTTTTACACAAGTACACCCCCGAGGGGAATCTGGCGAGCTCGTGGCATCCGTGGATGATCGATGGGCAAGCAATCTTGCCAATCCAACAAGATGAAACGGCATTAACGCTTTGGGCGTTGCGGAAGCACTTCGAAACTTTCCGCGATGTTGAGTTTATCAAGCCGTTGTATATCAAGCTGGTGGTTCGCCCTGCGATGTGGATGCTTGAGCACCGGGATCACAACGGGCTGCCTTTGCAATCTTGGGACTTGTGGGAAGAACGGCGCGGGATTCATACCTTTACTGTCGCAGCGACGATCGGGGCGCTCAAAGCGGCAGCCAACTTTGCACAAGACTTTGGCGAGATGGACCGGGCGGCATCGTTCCGCGAGGGCGCTGAGCGCATGAAGGGCGCGTTGCGTCGTCACATGTGGCATAGCGAACGCCAAGAGTTTGCACGCATGGCGATCCCGCTTGAAGATGGAACTTACCGGCTCGACATGACCCGTGACAGTGCCAACTACGCACTCTTTGCCTTCGATGCCTTCGATGCCAATGACCCGCTGGTGAAGCAAGAGATGGACTCATTGCGTGAGCGGCTGTGGGTCAAAACAGAGGTCGGCGGGTGCGCTCGGTATGAACGAGATTATTATCATCAGGTTGAATGCGAGAAGACCGATGATGTGCCGGGCAATCCGTGGGTGATCTGCACACTCTGGCAAGCACAGTATCAAATCGCGATCGCCAAGAACATCGAAGAGCTTAAACGCGCCATGCCGATGCTGGAATGGACTGTGAACCTGACGCTCGATTCAGGGGTGTTGGCCGAGCAGTTCGATCCGTATTCGGGTGCACCGATGTCTGTGTCGCCATTGACTTGGTCGCATGCAACTGTGGTCACGACCTGTGTGATGTACTGCAATAAATATGATGAGATCGCGGCAGCGATGTCGACGGGTGAACAGTCGAAGACTAAATCGAAGTAAACGAACACTCTTCGGTAGAACGGGCTTCCAGCCCGTTTCTTGTATCTGCTAAACAGTAAGAAACGGGCTGGAGGCCCGTTCTACCAAGAAGTTGTGAACCAAGCTAGCGGTTGAGTTTGGTGATCAGTTTGCCTAAGGCTTCGAGATCGCGTGAGGCGAGCATCTTCTCAATGGCAGGGTCTTTGATGCCATCTTTCGATTGAACCTTGGCGAGTGCTTGCTCGGTTCGTTTCCAGAGCCGATCGAGTTTTTTGGTATCACCCATCGCCAGAGCCATGTCGGTGGCGATCTCACCGAGTCGAGTAATGACAATATTGTCGATATTGTCGTAGTACCGGTTGATAATTTTGCGTTGTGAGGAAGAAAACTCGCGTCCACTAGCCATGATTGCTCTCCATCGACACCTAACTTACACCAACAATCTGCCTGGTATAATAAAAAAAAGCACACTCGATCACGATTTTGAGGGAAAAATCGGTCCAAGCGTGCTTCTTGAAGTACCCCCCCAGGGACTTGAACCCT
>JAESSR010000042.1 GCA_016764015.1 Phycisphaerales bacterium | reverse complement strand
GCGGATCAACTGAAGAATTCGGAGCTGTTTGGGTGTGAGGTTCATATTGCCCATCCTTTCGAGCGGTTAGTTGTCGAGCAGTCGCCAGTCTGGCTGGCGATCGTGCGTGTATCGAAGCGGTCTCTACATGTCTTCCGAGTGATCGTTGCGCCGCAGCGATTCGATCACACTGTGTACTGATCCGGTTGTGTGCCACCATCAGCAAGCCGATGATTTCTGTTCGTCCGAGTAGGCGTTTGTCTTGCACCTGTGCGTCTCGTCGTGTGAGTCTTCCAGGTCCGGCAGTGGAGTCGGTGTATTGCGAAACGAAATCGCCGCCGGGCCCGAGTTGTAAGAGTGTTGAAGTCGTCTGTAAGTTGTTCAGATTACGATTGTGTTTCATGCTTCGGTTCCTGATCTATCCAATGCTCATGTTGAGCGTTGTCTTTAGTTTGATCGGGTATTGATGCGTAAAAAAATGAGCCTTTCTCTTGTGTCTGTTTGGTATAAGATAGCCAATCACAGGCCTCACGGCAAGGAAAATGGCGTGTTTTCAGCAATTTACACCGTAAATACCCCAATAATGAGTAGTCAAACCCATACAAAATCCATGCGCAATCTTGGCCAATGAACCCGAACAGGTCTTTATCGGACTCGTTCGAACCGGCTCCCTGCTCGTCGTACCCAGCCTTGGATCTCAAGGATGGTGAGTTTCGAGCGGATCGTACCCGGATCACAAGCCATGATTTCAGCGAGTTCATCCCCGGTTCGAGGCTCGGCGAGTGCTTCAAGCAAACGACGCGTGTCGTCATCGACATCACCGATTGGTTCGGGTATTGGATTTTTAGTCGCAGGCAAATCACAAAGCAAAGGCTGCGCTGGGTCGCTGGTTTTGGCAGCGTGCGATCCAGCATATAAATGAAAGGCATCGCGTTCCAAGATTGCGATCACATCCTTGGGCTCAGTGACGAGATGAGCCCCTGATTTGAGAAGCTCATGGGTGCCTGCACCCGCGGGCGAATCGACTCGGCCGGGCAAGCCCATCACTTCGCGTCCATGATCTTCGATCGCCTGGCGTGCGGTGATCAATGATCCAGATTTGAGCCCGGCTTCGATGACCACGACCCCGAGCGACAATCCAGAGATGATCCGGTTTCGGCTGGGGAAGTTTTTGGCATCGGGTACGGTGTCGACGGGCAGCTCCGAAATGATCGCACCGCTTGAGGCAACGATTTCGTCAAAGAGCTTGGCATTCTCAGGCGGGTACACTTTTCCAATCCCGCACCCGAGCACCACAACAGTTGAGCCACCCGCTGCCAGTGCGCCGCGATGGGCAGCGGTATCAATCCCGCGAGCACCACCCGAGACCACGGTCAATCCAGCGTTGGCAAAGCTGCCCGCGAACTTGGCTGCCTGTTCGCTGCCATAGATGCTGCAGGATCGTGAGCCGACGATTGAGACGGTGTATTTGTTGCGGGAAACATGATCGAAGTGCCCACGGATCATGAGGATTGGCGGGGCACCAGGAATCTGCGCCAGCATCGGCGGGTAGTGCGGATCGCTGATGGACACCACATGGGCGCCAGCTTCTGCGATTCGTTCGAGCTCTTGATCGATTCGCCCGACCGCTGCATGAAGATGCTCCGCGATGCTCGTCGCGGTGGTGTTCCCGATCCCACGAACCCGTGAGAGTTGGGCAGCGGTGGCATTGAGGATACCCGTTGCTGAGCCGATCGACTCGATAAGATTCGCAACCCGGACCGGGCCAAGCCCGGGCACCATCATCAACGCCAACAACGATCGCGCCTGGTCAGAACAATCGCCGGGCTTAGGAGCATGAGTTGGTGTGTGCAGATCATCCACGATTAATCTTCAAAGTGACTGAGCGTGGTGAGCAAGCCGTACCCTTGTTTCTCAGCTTTTTCATGTGCATCAAGAATCCGAGCGTAGATTTCAATATTGATTTTCGAAGGGATATCACTGAGCAGGTTTTTCTCGACAATCGCTTGCGGGTACATCAATGCCGGGTCAGGGCGACGCACTGTAACAAACACGCGTGTGCCATCTACGATCCGTTCATCACGATCAATCTTAAACATCCACCCGGAGTTTGGCGATTGCATGATGAGCATGTGATGCCCGTTGAGTGCATCGAGCATGATCGGCGGAACCTGATCGGTCGGCTCGTTCATGCTGATTTCCTGTTTGCGTAATCGCGGGCGATCCTCCCAAACCGAGCAGCCTGTGAGTGGAAATATCGTCGAACACAAGGTGATCGCGGCGATCACTGTGATAGCCAGGCTACTTGAGCGATGAGCAATAGTGTACATGATGATCGATCCCCAGAAAAACATGTCAAGCGAACAGGCGGTGTTTGCCTGTTGTATGGTAGCATGCTGAGGGTGATCGTGCAGGAGATCGGATTGCAAGTTATTTGGAGACCTGCATATTTGAGAACATGGATATCCATATTTGATCTCAACTCCTGAATGAAGACATTATCAGTTAGAGATAGATATCCAATAGCCGACCCGTCGCGGGGAGCTGGACTTGGCGGGTTTCATGGACCTGCACCGGTGCTGTTGCGATAGGGGCAACCGGGAGCACTTCGCCGAGCTTTGGGGATAGTTGGGATGAAGCAATTGCGGGCTCAAATGTATCAGCAACTTGTCGGCGGAACTCTATTGGTATGGTGTGCTGAATCTCGGTTGGATTTGAGATGTTCTCAGCCCTGAGCATCCGATGGAAGGGCACAACGCCCGGGGGGGCATCGAAGGGTTTGGGCATCGGAACCACCACGCGCTGGGGGGTGACGAGATGCACCGGGCTCGTCGAGTTTTCAAATCTTATGTTGCTCATCGCCAGTGCTTGTTGCACGCGGTATGCCCAAGAGTTTCGTCCGAGAATGATGTGCACAGGGCAGGTGAGAGGGCCCTCGCTCACTGCCTAGTCGCGGCTTGTGTCGGCGCGTGGTGAAAACACAACACCCCTGGTGCGTATCATCCCCATATATGCCCAATCCACCGATTCAAACCGATGATCTTGACTTTGAGTTGCCCAAGGAGCTCATCGCGACGAGCCCGGCTGAGCCTCGGGATTCTTCGAGGCTCTTGGTCGTGCAGCGATCAGATCCGGGTCGGCTCGAACACCGTGTGTTTTCTGATTTACCTTCCTTGCTGTCAGCGGAAGACTTGCTGGTGTTCAATCGCTCGCGGGTTGTACCAGCTCGGCTCATCGGCGAAAACGCAGCGAACACCGGCGGCAAGTTCGAGGGCTTGTATCTCCATTCGATTGAACCCATCGATGGACATCAAGCTTGGATTGTGTTGCTCAAAGCCAAACGAACCAAGCCGGGTAAACGCTATCGTTTGACAGATGCCAACGGGCATTCAACTGAAATCGTCATCGAGCTCATCGAGAAGCACGAGCCCGAAGGCCCGGGCGCTTGGAAGGTTCTTGTACACAACCCAGATTTGAGTCAGACAACCGAGCGCATTCTTGAGCAAGTGGGGCACACGCCTTTGCCGCCATACATCGTTGCTCAACGAAAAATACGCGGTGAAGACCCGGGCGATGCCTACGACCGATCGCACTACCAAACCGTGTATGCTTCGCAGGTTGAGTCTGGGTCGGTCGCTGCACCGACTGCGGGTTTGCATTTCACGCCTGAGGTCTTCAACAACCTGGCAGCCAAATCAGTGCGAACAAGCGAGGTGGTGCTTCATGTGGGGGCGGGCACATTCAAGCCTGTCGAGACCGATACGCTTGATGCCCATCCGATGCACGCTGAGATTTGCTCGATGGGCAACTCGAAATCGCTTTTCCCTGCTAAAGGCACCCGGCGAACATTTGCTATTGGCTCGACAAGCGCCCGGACACTCGAAAGTTTCGCCCAAATCTACCTTGCTGGTCAGTCCTTGCCTGAGACCCATTCCACGAGGATACTGATTCAGCCCGGATATCGGTGGCGGTGGGTCGATGGGATGGTGACCAACTTCCATCTCCCCAGATCGACGCTCTTGGCGATGGTTGCATCGATGCTCGATGTGCCGGGGCAGGTCAACGGGCTTGAGCGTATCCATGAGATTTATGCACAGGCTATCCACGAGCGATACAGATTTTTTAGCTACGGCGATGCAATGTTGATCTTGCCCTGATCCTGCCTTGAGCGTGTTTTCATCATCTGATGATTTGTATCCAAACGAGCACGATTCCGACGATGTAGACTCCAAGATATGAGACTTTCTGAACTAATCGCTGGGATGGATGTGCACTGTGTCACCGAAGGGGTTGATCTTGATGGGCTGCGCATTTGTGATCTGACTGAGGATTCACGAACGGTTGTCCCGGGATCGCTGTTCATTGCTCGGCTAGGGACCAAAGCCGATGGGTGCCGATACATCGAGCCTGCGATTCAGTGCGGCTGTGTCGCGGTTGTGACTGATCGTGAATCGGTCATGCAAGATATTGATCTCCCGATGAATATAAAGCCCGCGATCTTTGTTGCCCGCGATGTCAAACAGGTCGCGGCTGATCTCGCTGAACGGTTTTATGGCCATCCCAGCAAGGCATTGATATCTGTAGCCATCACCGGAACGAACGGCAAGACGACGATTACTCACCTAGCGCACCAACTCATCGAAGCAGCGGGTGTGCGGTGCGGGTTGATCGGGACTGTTGAGATTGATGACGGACGAGAGCGAGCGCGGGCGAGCATGACGACCCCGCCTGCCGTTGAGCTGAGCCGAACCCTTGCGACGATGGTCGAGCACGAATGCAAAGCGGTGGTGATGGAGGTGTCGAGCCATGCGATGGATCAATGCCGGGTCGGCGCGATCCGGTTTGACGCATGTGTCTTTACGAACCTGACTGGTGATCACCTCGATTATCATCAGACCATCGAGCACTATACCGAATCAAAGTCAAAGCTCTTTGGATTGCTCAAGCCCGATGGGCTCGCGGTGATCAATGCCGATGATGATTCGAGCGAACGAATGATGAAGGCATGCGCTGATGGGGCACACATCGAACGGTGCAGTGCGGCGGAATCATTCAAGGTACTCGATGAATCAATTACGGGCATGACACTCGAACTGAGCACGCCGATCGGAACCATCTGTGCGCATGTGCCAATCTTTGGTCGCTACAACGCGATGAATATTCTTCAATCTGTTTTGGTTGCTCAGCATGTGTTGGGGATAGCCGGGTTCAGTGAAGCAGATCAGATGCGTGCGATCGAAGAAGAACTCGGGCACCTTGTTTTGCCGGTGGGGCGTCTTGAGCATGTTGAATCATGTGATGATGATCTGATAGTGCTTGTTGATTTCGCGCACACCGATGACGCCCTTCGTGCATCGCTCGGTGCGATCCGGGCGGTATTGGACAAAGATTCAAGGCTCTGGTGCATCTTTGGGTGCGGCGGCGATCGGGACGCGACCAAGCGACCACGCATGGGGGCGGTCGTTGCCCAACTTGCCGATTCGGTGGTGATCACGAGCGATAATCCACGCATAGAGCCTCCGAATCGGATCATTGATGAGATTCTTACAGGCATCGACAAAGACCAACAACGCAAAGTGAGTGTTCAGTCCGATCGTTCGCGGGCGATCAATTACGCGATCGCCAACGCAGCATCTGGGGATGTGATTCTGATCGCGGGCAAGGGGCATGAAACCGAGCAGATATCACCGGATGGAGCGGGTGGTACACGATCAATACATTTTGATGATCGCGAGCACGCGAAAACGGCGTTGCGCGAACGACGACTCCGCAACTCAACACGGGCGCACCAAGCATGAGTGTGTGGAGCTTTGATCAAATCTGCAAAGTTGTCAACGGGCGATGGATGAGCCAGCCTACAGGCGATGCGTTTGATTTCGGTGGCGTCGCGATCGACACGCGTTCATTGCAACCCGGGCAAATATTTATTGCGTTCGTTGGAGAACAGACCGATGGGCACAAGTTCATTGCCCAAGCAGCAGCCGCTGGCGCTTCGATGTGCATCGTCACGGAACAGAGTAAAGTGCCCGCTGGTTTAATGTTGCCCGTGTTGATTGTTGATGATCCGATCGTCGCGATCACGCAGTTGGCAATTGTGTGGCGATCAATGCTCAGCGCCAAAGTGATCGCCATCACCGGCTCCAACGGCAAGACAACCACTTGCCGACTTGTGCGCGCTTTGTGCGCACAAAGTGGAGAGTCGTATGTGTCACAAAAGAGTTTCAACAACGAACTCGGCGTGCCCATCACGGTGCTCAACACGCCGAGGGATGCCAGATATCTTGTTGCTGAGCTGGGCACGAGTTCTCCGGGAGAAATCGCACAACGGGCAGCACTCATCAAGCCTGATATCGCGGTGATTACTTCGATCGGATCTGCCCATCTCGAAGAACTTGGTGATCGCCAAGGCGTTGCCAATGAAAAAAAAGAAATCATTCGAGCGTTAAGTCCGGAGGCAACAGCGGTAGTCCCCGCTGGGATCGAAGAACTCGAACACGCGATCAGCACCTTGCAAGGGGCGAATCGTATTGTTCGGGTAGGTGCGAATCTTGTGGAGATCATCGACGCTGATTCAACTCATACTTCCTTCACGCTCTACGGCGAGCCATTCGCGGTGCCCATGCTCGGCATGCACAATGCGATGAACGCGTCGCTGGCGATTGAAGTTGGGCGGGCGTTGGGTATTGATGACGACGCCATCCGTGAGGGGTTGAAGAATGCTACCCCGCCGGCGATGCGCCTCGAGCGCATCGAGATCGCGACGAAGGCTCAGCCGATCGTCATCTATAATGATGCCTACAACGCAAATCCTGATTCGATGCGTGCAGCACTCAATACCTTTGATGCGATCAAGTGCGACTCATCTAAGATCGCTATTCTTGGCGATATTCTCGAACTCGGAGCCCACAGCATCGCAGAGCACCAGGCGATTGTCGATACACTTCATCAGTTCAAGTCAATCGACCAATTAAAACTCGCTGGGGAATGCTTTGCCCAGGCAACAACCAACCTTGATTGGATTATGCAGATCGCATCAATCAATGACGAGTCGATGGCCAACATCGCGGGCACGATTGCTCCGGGATCGACCGTCCTGCTCAAAGGTTCACGCGGAATTGAGCTCGAACGGATCGTGCATATCCTTTGTGAGCAGCATCAATCAGAAGAGCAACGCTCGAATATTCGCCCAGAAACAGCAGGAAAATAGTACAATACGCATCACATGATCTATATCTTTTTCAAAATGCTACGGGACCGATTTGATATAGAGCTTTTCTATAAGCTCTTTTCGATCTTTGATCAGGTTCAGTTCCGCGCGTTGCTCGCTGCGGGGCTTTCGTTTGCGATTGTTGTGCTCCTTGGTAAACGGGTGATTCGTTTTCTGATCTCGATGAAGATCGGCGACGGCGGCGAGACCGATGCCGAACTCCTGCGTGAGCACGCGGCGACCAAAGCCAATGTGCCCACGATGGGCGGGGTGCTGATTGTCGGGGCGATTTTTATCTCGACATTCCTGCTCGCAGACATCACCATCAATCGGATTTACCTTGGGCTCTTTACGCTGATTTGGTTGGCGTGTGTCGGCGGCGCAGACGACTGGCTCAAGCTCACCGCTGCAAGACGAGGCACCGGACGCCAAGGATTGTACTCGTGGGAGAAGCTTGTTTTTCAGCTCGGCATCGGCGCGATCGTTGGGTACTTTGCGTATCGCTATGGCATGCTCGCGGAAGATTCAGATTCGATGGCCCATGTGCTCAACTTGCCGTTCCAACGCTCGTATCAACCAAAGACCAAGTTCGCGGCTGAGGGATTGATCTATCTGGGGATGCCGGTGTTTATCTTTATCTCCACGATGATGATCGCAGGATTGTCCAATGCCGTGAACATCACCGATGGCATGGACGGGCTGGCATCGGGCACCTCAGGAATCGTAAGCTTTGGGCTCATCTTGCTCGCGTTGATCGCGGGCAATGAAGGGGCGGCCCAATACCTCTATGTGCCATATATTCCACTCGCAGATGAACTCGCCGTGATGGCTGGGGCGATGGCGGGGGCGTGTCTGGGATTTTTGTGGTGGAACTGTAAACCGGCACAGGTTTTTATGGGGGATACGGGATCGCTCGCGCTCGGCGGGCTGATCGGGTACATGGCGGTGATGATCCGCCAAGAAGTTGTCGTCCTCATGATGTGCGGCGTATTCCTCTTTGAAATTGGATCTGTTGTATTGCAAGTCGGATGGTTCAAATATACCCGCATCAAAACCGGCACCGGCAGGCGCATCTTCCGCATTGCGCCTTATCACCATCACCTGCATCAGGGCGGATGGGCAGAGAACCAGGTCGTCAATCGGCTTTGGATTGTCGGGATATTGCTCAGCGTGGTCGCACTGGCGACACTCAAGATTCGTTAGTGCTGCTCAACGAGCACGCGTGGGTATTGCAACAGCACCCGGTCTTGGATCGGTCCATATTCACCCGGATCAATGCGGATCTCGATCTTCTCGGTGTTCTCATTAAGTGCTACATTTATCTCGTGTGATGGATGAGCCGCGTTGAGTTGTTGGTTGAGCAGTTCGG
Organism: Phycisphaerales bacterium; assembly: GCA_016764015.1. The sequence continues at coordinate 649 of JAESSR010000042.1, read as the reverse complement.
TGCGTTGCCCGTCATACGAAATCGAGTACACCATCGCGATGCAATCTGTCCATGTGTTGATTGGGGCGATGAGCGTGCATGCAAAGCGCGATGAGCCTTTGGGCAGCGGGTACACCACACGGACTGGGGCACGAAGATCAACTGTCGAGAGGACAGGATTCGCACTGTTGATGATCGCTCTGGGCGTAGGAGTCCAGTCTCGATCGCCGGTGGGTTCGATGAGTTCTGGCGTGATCGTGCTCAGCGAAATCACACGGGTGTTGGTGCTCACAACATCAAGCCCGACTGGCGCATCTGGGCTCAACAACCAGATGTTTCGCTTGTCAGCCGCAAGCCCGATTGATTCTGCGTCGATCTCCACAGTAAGTGGATGCTGGAAATCAAAGTCGAACGATGAGACCCGCAGACGAAGATCATCATTGGTCGAAAGATAGATGCCCTCGCTGAGTTGAGGAAAGTTGGCGAGGGTGATTGATTGGATGTCAGAGATATTGACTTTGACAATATCGTTTTCGCCCTCGATCAGCGTGCTCGTGCCGATGGATTCGATGAACCCTTTGATCACATCACTGTTGCGGGTGGTGATGGAATCTTGTGTTCTCTGCAACTGCTCGCTGGTTTGCCAGTGGGGGCGGCTTGCTGGTTGATC
>JAESSR010000041.1 GCA_016764015.1 Phycisphaerales bacterium | reverse complement strand
TGGTGCCGATACATACAATATCTGCACCAAGGCACTGGGCGAACTCCGCCTCAAGATTGCCAAGGAGCATGATTATATCCCTGAAGGAAAATGGAACTTCCTCTGGGTCTACGACTTCCCGATGTTCGAGTACGACGAAGAGAACGAACGGTACCAATTGCTCCATCATCCGTTTACCGCACCAACCAAAGAAGAAACCGAGCGGTTCATGGCAGCCGATATCACAGATGTCGATACGGTCGAATCCATCTTGTCTGATGGCTACGACATGATCTGCAACGGCTCAGAAATCGGTGGCGGCTCGATCCGTATCCATCAACAAGAAGTCCAAGCCAAGGTGTTCGAACTACTCGGCATGTCGGAAGAAGAAGCCAAGCTCAAGTTCAGCTTCCTGATGGACGCGCTCACCTACGGCGCACCGCCACACGGCGGCGTCGCCTTCGGGCTCGACCGTTTGGTCATGCACATCATCGGCACCGAGAACATCCGCGATGTGATCGCCTTCCCGAAATCACTCACCGGCGTAGACCTGATGAGCGAGGCGCCCAATGTCGTCGACGACGAACAACTCACCGAACTCCATGTCCGCTCCACCGCAAAGATTCACTCGTAATAGCATCTTCTTGAAATAGGTGATTCCAATGACCACACTTCAAACCGAACCCGGATTGTCATCACTCAACATCGCAGGGCACTCCTTTGATTCCCGGCTCCTTGTCGGCACCGGCAAGTACGCCTCGATGGAACTGATGAAAGAAGCGCTCGATGCTTCACAGTCAGAAGTCATCACGGTGGCCGTCCGCCGAGAGCGATTATTCAATGAGCAGGGCAAGAGCCTGCTCGAATACATTGATCTGAGTCGATACACCATCCTTCCCAACACCGCGGGTTGTTTCACCGCAGAGGAGGCTGTCCGTGTCGCTCGGCTCGGACGCGAACTCCTTGAGCAGCTCGAAAACCCCGGCGCAAATTGGGTCAAACTCGAAGTGCTCGGCGACAAGAAAACACTCCTCCCAGACCCTGTCGGCACACTCGAAGCCGTCGAAACACTGGTCAAAGATGGCTTTGATATCTTGTGCTATACATCCGATGATCCCATCAGTGCCAAACGCATCAAAGACGCAGGTGCGGCTGCTGTCATGCCCGCGGGCTCACCGATCGGTTCCGGTCAAGGCGTGCTCAACATCAACAACATCGTGCTGTGCCTCGAACTCCTCAAAGAAAACGATCCAGACTTCCCGGTCATTGTTGATGCTGGCGTTGGTTGCGCGAGTGATGTCGCACTCGCCATGGAACTCGGTGCAGATGGTGTATTGCTCAATACAGCGATCGCCCACGCAGCCGATCCGGTCATGATGGCCCATGCCATGCGTAAAGGCTGCGAAGCCGGGCGTCAGAGTTATCTTGCGGGACGGATCCCCAAGAAACTCTACGCCACCGCAAGCTCCCCGATGGAAGGCGCGATCTCCTACATCCCCGGCGAATAATTTTCCCAATGGGTGCCATGCAGGTGCCGTCTTCGGCTCCTGCATGTCTTCTCTTGAAATACGCAATGACAACAGACATGGAGGAGACTTCGTCACCTCCATGGCACCCGATGGTGTTATGAACTCTTGAGCAAGATTGTCGATCCCGAAGCCTCAGCAACATCGCCAGTAATACATGCGATGATCTTGCCGGCCACCTGCTCCGGTGAAAGCGTTTGATCAGTGGGCAACAAATCTGTTGAGACAATCGACCGAAGCATTTCTGTTTCCACTGCTCCCGGAGCAACGGTGTATGCCCGCACGCCCTGCTCACTATATTCATTGTGCAACGCCCGCGTCAGTCCATCAAGTGCAGCTTTGGTACACCCATATATTCCCAGCCCAACAAACGGATCAACAATCGCCATCGAGGCAACATTGATAACGCATCCCTTTGATTTGATGAGTTCAGGCAGAGCGAGTCGTGCCAACTCGATCGGCCCGATGGCATTAACTTTGAATAACTCAAGTATTTCAGCTTCACTGAGTTCGCCTATGGCTTTGCATGTCCCAATGCCGGCACAGTTCACAAGGGCGTCGAGCCTTCCATATGCAGCATAAATCTCATCAATTAACCAGTTGCGCTCATTGGTAGAGGTGATGTCAATGGAAACAGGATGCGAATCACTCCGGTGTTGTTGCCAGATTATTTGTCCCGTTTCCTCGAGGTTTTCGAGCTTTCGACCAACAAGGATCACTGAATACCCTTGGGCCCCAAGCCCGATGGCGACTGCCCGCCCTATTCCAGATCCCGCTCCAGTAACCATGGCGACGGGTGATTGTTTTGTGTGATTCATTCCCCATTCTACGAGCCTCAATGCGGAAATGTCAGCACTGATTCGTCAGGATTCCCAATGAAGCACCCCTGAATCAACCGATAATACCGTGTGTGCGAGATCAAGCACTGCCAATAACTGAACCGCTTGCCCTTGTGGAGTGATTGCATGTCTCATTCGTCAGCCCCTTCTTGGATGTCCACAGATTCTACCCGACCAGCCCACGCGAAGATTGTTGCGACCCTTGGCCCAGCTTCTGATTCCTATGAGATGCTCGAGAAGCTTATCGAAGCGGGCGTCTCCGTCTTTCGGCTCAACTTCTCGCACGGGTCACTCGAAGAGATGGACAAACGACTGGACAATGTCCGTCGGGCGATCGACAACTCCGGCAAGTGCATCGCCATCCTCGGCGATCTCCAAGGCCCAAAGATGCGTGTGTGCAAAGTCCCCGACATCCACGACGGTGGGGGGATTATGGTCAAGACGGGCGATGAGGTGTATTTCCGCAAAGGACAAGGTGACGCAGCGATTGTCGATGGCTCGCCATCATTCGATGTCACTTTCGATTCATTCTACGAAAATGTCCTCCCCGGCCAACGCGTGCTCATCAACGATGGATTAATCCGTATGCTCGCGGTCGAACAAGAGTCAGGCAAATGGCTCCGCTGCCAAGTGACCGTTGGTGGCAAGGTGACGAGTTCCAAAGGCGTCAACCTCCCCGAGTCAGAACTCGACATGCCCGCGATCACCGAGCGAGACTGGGTATGCGCAAAGTGGGCAGCCCAGAACAAACTCGATTACCTTGCCCTCTCCTTTGTTCGTACCGCCGACGAGATCCTCGAACTCAAATCCAAGCTCGAAGAATGGAAATGCATCGATGTCGATCATTGCGATATCAATATCGTTCGATCCATTCCCGTCGTCGCCAAAATTGAAATGCCACAGGCAATTACGAATCTGGATTCGATCATCCAAGCCACCGACGCGATCATGGTTGCCCGTGGCGATCTCGGCGTCGAGATGGATGTCGCCCAGGTCCCGATGATCCAAAAATACATCCTTGCTCGGTGTTCAGCATTGGGCAAACCCTGTATCGTCGCGACTCAGATGCTCGAAACCATGTTCGAGTCCGCCACCCCGACCCGTGCCGAAGCTTCGGATGTCGCCAACGCAGTCCTCGATGGGTGCGATGCCGTCATGCTCTCCGGCGAAACCGCAGTGGGGGCGCACCCGGCGATGGTCGTCGAAACAATGCAGCGGATCATCAAAGTCACGGAATCCCGCATGGATCAGATCGTCCACACCGACGGCGCGCCGACAAGCATGAAGGAATACCCTTTCCGCTCCGCCGCCCTCGCCAAAGGCGTCTGGTATATGGCCGAGGAACTCGATGCCAAAGCAATCGTCGTCTGGTCGCAAGCAGGGGGGATGGCAAGGTACCTCAGCCAGTTCAACTTCCGCGTCCCCATCTACGCCTACACCTCGTCGCGCATCGCGGCCCACCGCATGGCGCTTTACGGCGGCGTCACCCCAATTTACACCCAGCCACCAGAAACCGGTCGGCTCCGAGATTGGACAGATCAGGTCGAAAATCTCATCAGGGCTGAGGGAATCACCCAAGAAGGCGATGCGGTTCTGCTCGTCGCTGGAAAACCACTCGGTGCATTGCTCGCTCAGAGCACGGTGAGCATCCTGCGGATGGGCGACGCATCATCAGGTTTCCGCGAGTTGATCGTCCCGTAAACCGCCCAAATCAGGTATTCAAGATATCCTTGTCCAAACCCATGCCGCTCGTATACAATAGATATACGGGACCTGGGCTCCCGCCGAATGACCGAATGGAAAAGGTCGGCATTGTCTGCCCAAGAGCTTTCAAGGACAGCAGATATGACCAGCGCCTCGACCCAACCCTCAGCCGTCAGTTCCGACCCTTTGACCCTGATCGATGTCGATCATGTCCGGTTTTATGTCGGCAACGCAAAGCAAGCCGCCTATTTCTATGCACATACCTTCGGGTTCCGCATCGACCAGATCGCCGACCTCACCACAGGCTCACGCGATGAAGCAGACTACCTGCTCACCCAAGGCAACATCCGAATCTTGCTCACCACCCCGCTCAACAAAGAGCACGAAGCGGCAGAAGAAATCAAGCTCTACGGCGACGGCATTAAAGAAGTTGCACTCACCGTCGAAGACGCAACCGCCGCCTACGACAAAGCGATTGAAAACGGTGCAGAATGCGCACAGGCTCCCCGAACTCTTGAAGATGAACGAGGCACCGTCACCGTCGCTTCAATCAAGGTCTACGGGCGCGTCATCCACACATTCGTTTCGCGTACCGGCGAATACAGCCACGAGAACCTTCGCAAGGGAGGCCCATTCATGCCGACCTTCAAAAAGTTCGATTCGCCACTCAATACATACAACGAAGACCATCCTTGTGGACTCATGTACTGCGACCACTTCGTCGGCAATGTCGAAGAAGGCAAAATGAACTACTGGGTCAAGTGGTACGAAGATGTCATGGGCTTTGCGATGTTCAAGCACTTCGATGATGCAGACATCTCGACCGAGTTCTCGGCGCTCATGTCCAAGGTCATGGCTTCGGGCAACAACCTCATCAAAATGCCCATCAACGAACCAGCCGACGGCGTCAAGAAAAGCCAGATCCTCGAATACCTCGAATGGCACAACATGACCCCCGGCGTCCAGCATCTCGCCTTCCGCACAGACGATGAACTCACCACCATCACCGAACTCCGCCGCCGAGGTGTCGATTTCCTGAGCATGCCAGATACTTATTACGAACTCGTCTGGGAACGCGTCAACAAAATGCTCAAAGAGCACGGGCACGAGATGGTCAAAGAAGATCACAAGCGCATCCGTGATCTCGGCATCCTCGTCGACGCCGACGACGAAGGCTACCTCTTGCAACTCTTCACCAAACCCCTCCAAGACCGCCCAACCTTCTTCATCGAAATCATCTGCCGGCGCGGGAGCCAGAGCTTTGGCAAGGGGAACTTCAAAGCGTTGTTTGAGAGTCTGGAACTTGAGCAGGAGCGAAGAGGGAATCTGTGACGGATCCAGATCAGAATGATATGGTTGATGCATTCATCTCTTACAGCGGAGATGATACGGATATAGCTCTGTCAGTAGCCAGCGAACTAACACGCTGGGGTGTCCGTATTTGGATCGACCGATTGGATATTCGCCCTGGAGCGAGTCTTTCCCAGTCGATAGATATTGGGTTATTAAAATCGAAGTTTGCACTCCCATTGCTTTCACGGAGTTATTTCGATAGATATTGGACACAGGAAGAGTTACGGGGTATGCGAGCCCTTCATGGTCGGGAAAATAGGATCATTCCGATTTGGTGTGGTATAGATGAGAGTTTTGTAAGAGAAAAGTCGCCAATCCTTGCTGACACGAAGGCAATTATATATGAGAAAAACAATCTGGTTGCGGTATGTATGGAGATATGCAGTGTAGTGGCCCCACATGTTTACGCCCAACAATCGGTTCCGAAGTCTACTATGGTAAAAAACCATGAGGTTGTGTCAAGCCCCTTGTTTCGTGATTCACTAAGTCCCGCCGAGATTTCCCGTGCCCAACTGGTGCATGCCGTAATTAGCGAGCATTATAATATTAGTCTTGAACAATGGCTTGAAGGATTTTGTAGAGATTCTAGGCCGCATTGTGAAATTCTGAACTGGGAAGTGATTGCTACGGCGATGCTTCGTATTGAGAAAATTATTGGGCTGCAAGATATAGACTCAAGACTTATTTTCTCAGTAGTTCTTGGAATGGCGGTTTCGTCGAATTCTCGGCATGAGGGTCTATCTGAAGATCAGATATTTCAAATTTCAGATGTAGTCAAGGAGTCGTGGGCGTTGGTGCGTCATCCTCCACAATTTATTGAAGAACGGACCGAATACGATAGTTAGGCCGGGTGCCCCGACGGAGGATTCTTATCCTCCCTCGGGGCTTGAAGTTGACACCCCCATCCCGAAGGAGCCGAAGACGGCTCCGACGGGCCACCCCTGTCGTCTTTGTGCTCACCTCCGGCTCGCCGGGTACCCCGACTGCCGTCTTCGGCATAGTCGGGTTTGTTAATACCCCCTCAATACCCCAAACCCCCTCCCAAACCCAATCGCCTCCCCCAAATTCCACGCCTATACTCCAGACCCCGATGTGAGACGGGCCAAAGCGGTATGTTCTGTAAAAAGAATCCCATGGAGGGACCGCCCCAACCTCACGCGGCAGCTGAACGGAGCACCCCCAATGGCAGACAAGACAGCAGACACTTACGCAATCATCGAAGAATCCGGCGGGCAACGCAAAGTCATCGAAAATGACACCATGTGGATCGACCTCTACCAATCAGGTGAAGCCAAAATCGGC
>JAESSR010000040.1 GCA_016764015.1 Phycisphaerales bacterium | reverse complement strand
CCCCTCGGCCCATTCATCGCCGACTTCTACTGCCACAGTGCCCGCCTCATCATCGAAATCGACGGCAACCAACACCAAGGCGATTAACTCAAACACGATCAACACCGTGACCAATGGCTCAAAACCCAAGGCCTCAACATCCTCCGAATCCACGCCCGCGAAGTGTTCAACAATCTCGAAGGCGTGACAAGAACCATCGCACAGTTCGCTGATGAATGTATGAAGCAACGGGATGATGAGCGAGAAGAGAAGAAGTAAGACCCCCTCCGTCACGCTTCGCGTGCCACCTCCCCCACAAGCGTGGGGGAGGCGTAAGATCGTGCAATCACACCCCTTCTTAAACCACTTCCCCCGGACCTCCGGGGAAGGTGTCTGCGCAGCAGACGGAGGGGGTCTTTCTTGTATCCCCGGTGCCCTGCTGGTGGCGGGTGCCCTCTTTCTACTCGAAGAGCGAAGGAGGTTCTTCAAACACTCCCAACACGCCCAAAGATCCGCCTACGCCCTTCGGGTCGTAGGCGGGCACAAACAAGAACCATCCTCATGCGCCGGGTGCCCTCGATGGCTTCCAAGTGAGCACGCTGGCATATTTGCACGCCGAAACTTTGCCAACCTCCCGGTAGAAAAAAGAATGTCATCGTGGATTATTTTCTTCCCACCTGTATCTATTTTTTCGATACCCACATATGCTGCTCTTGTGGGGCCAAGTTCAAGAGAGGGAACTCTGCATGACCAGCAAACTCAAACATATCGTCCAAGCCACTGTTCAGAGTTTGGGGCGTGCCTACCGAATCTGCCGTGCTAAACACCGCTACGAAGATTTCGGCTATCGTCGCTTCATCAAGGCCCCGGGCCTTGAATCAACTCCCTCCTGGAAGCAGCCCTTAGATGTTCCTGCTTTACTCAAGGAGCACTCGGTCGAACACAGGGGGGTCATTCAATGCGGTGCCCACATGGGGAATGAAGTTCAGGGTTTTCTCGACCATGGCTTCGAGCGCATTCTACTTATTGAGGCCAACCCGACGATCGCGGATCAGCTCCAGAAGCGATTCGCTATGACAGAACAGGTCACTGTCGTCAACGCTGCTGTTTCCGATACTGAGGGCATGTGCCGTTTCAACATCGCCACAGGCGACGGTCAGAGTTCATCAATTCTCGACCCCACGATGCACAAGAAAATCTATAAAGGCATCCAGTTCAAGGAAACCATTGAAGTCCGCGCATCTACACTTGATACATTGGTTCGCGAATCAGGCTTTGACCCCGCCCAGTTCAATATGATAGTTCTTGACATCCAAGGCGCAGAAATTATGGCGCTCCGTGGCGCTACGAAGCAACTCAAGCATATTGATGCTGTGCTTTCAGAGTTTAGCAATGTTGAACTTTACAAAGACTCGGGGACTGGCACAGACCTTCGTGCTCTACTCGAGGGGCATGGCCTCCACATCGCCGCAGAAGAGGTAAACTGGCACCCGACTTGGGGCGATTTCTTCTTCGTCCGCAGGCCAATCATCCAGATGAGCACACTCGGATCGAATGGCCGTTTCGCCAATCAGCTCTTTCAATATGCTTATCTCCATATCGCCGCCAAACAACTGGGCGCGGTTATCCAGACCCCGCCATGGATCGGGCATGAACTCTACCAACTCCCCTACGCCCTCTGCACATTGGAAAATCAAGAGACGACAACAGACGCAAACCCAGCGCCCGCTCCAGAGGTCGTCCAGGAAGAAGTGAAAGAGCGGGGGCAATCAAATGACAAGAAGTTTGCACAGATCAAGGAAATCCTCGATACCCACGATATCGTTGATGTGATAGGCTACTACCAAGAAATGTCTTTCTTCGCCCCGCACCGTGAAGAACTTCGCAAGCTCTTCACCCTCGCTCAGCCTTGGCGTGACCTTATCAATGAAGTGCTCGATACGCTCAAAGCACTGCCGGGTCCTCTGGTTGCCATTCATCTCAGACGAGGCGATTTTGGATTCAACCAGTTCTATCGCGCGCCCTATCCTTGGTACACTGCCTGGATTGATGAGTTGATCGAGCCCAATACCCCTGCCATCGTCTATATCAGTTCGGAAGACCCCGAGCCTTACAGGTCTAAGTTCGCCAAGTACACGACCTATACAGCAACCGATTTTCCAAGTGTGCCCAAGCAACTGCATTGGCTTCTCGATTTTGAGATACTCCGCGCTGCCGATCATATCGCTTTGTCCAACAGTTCATTTTCATTCATGGCCGCTTTTCTGAACCCATCTCAAGGCATCAAGGCCCGCCCGTGCATGAAAAGTATGAGCCTGATCCCCTGTGATCCAAGCATGGATCGAGTCTTCAGTGCCGAGATGCTTTCACCAAGCGATCACAAGCAACTTGTTAAACTCGACAAACTCTGAGCTGGCATCCACCCTGACTATCCCTCTCCGGGCCGGGTGCCCCGACGGAGTCTTCTTAGGCTCATTCTGGATCTGAATTTCAACCCCTCTCACCCCTTCCTCAAAATCTTCTCCATCTTCCTCCCCTTCGCCAACTCATCCACCAGCTTATCGAGCCACCGCCCCTGCTTCGTGAGCACCGTCTCAATCTCTTCAATCCGATACCCACAAATCATCCCCGTGATCAGCTCGGCATTGGGATTCAGTGTCGCGCGATCCATGAACTCTTTGAAGGTCACTTTTTCATCGATCTGCTTCTGGAGCTGTGTGTCATTGAACCCGGTCAGCCAAGCGATGACTTCATGGAGCTCCTCCTTCGTCCGCCCATTCTTCTCGATTCTGCTCACATAGTGCGGATAGACCGAAGAGAAGGTCATCTCCGCAATCCGTCGATCATGCTCAGGTGTAGTCGTCGCCATAGTGATTCTCCAAAGTGAGGTTCCGCCGCATCCAACCTGTCGGCTACTCCCCATTGTACAGCAAGATCACCAGGCCCAATCCCCAACAACCCGCTTTGTGCGCTTTTCTCCCCGCTGTGCCCTCCTTCGACTCGAAGAGCGAAGGAGGTTCTTTCCCCACTTGCCAACACGCCCACAGATCCGCCTACGCCCTTCCGGTCGTAGGCGGGCACAAGCTGCCCATAAAGCCTGCAGCTCATAGAGACGGATGCCAATAAAAAACAATGCCTCCCGTTCGCTCTTGCGAGCAGGAGGCATTGCGTGTACTACTTATTCAATCCGAGATCGACCTACATCCCATACGCCGGCTTGACCCGGCGTTCAAGATGACGCATCAACGGATCAGCTTCGAGCGGTTTGCCTGTCGCCCGCTGGCAGAGCTCGGCGGAGCTGTATCGACGACCATGCTGATGGATGTTCTCACGCAGCCATGTCAGCAACGCGCCAAACTCTCCCTTGCTCATCTGCTCGTCAAGATCAGGAATCTGTTCGTTGATCGTTTCCCAGAGCTGGGCTGCGTACAGGTTCCCGAGCGTGTAAGTCGGGAAATATCCGACCAGCCCAAACGACCAGTGCACATCTTGCAGGCACCCGTTGGCATCGTTGGGCACATCGAGCCCGAGGAAGTTCTTGAACTTTTCATTCCAAGCACTCGGCAAGTCCTTGATCGCCAGATCACCCGAGATCATCGCCCGTTCGAGCTCAAAGCGGAGCATGACATGGAGGTTATAAGTGCTTTCATCAGACTCAACACGGATAAAGCTCGGCGTGCAGGTGTTCATCGCTTTGACAAAGGTATCGAGTTCGATGTCTTCGAAGGTGTTGTCAAAGTGTTTGTTCGCGACGGGGAGCGCCCAGTTCCAGAACGGCTTGGATCGCCCGACCATGTTCTCCCACATGCGTGATTGTGACTCGTGAATGCCGAGTGAGACCGCAGAGGAAAGAGGCGTGCCGAACAGATCGCCGGACTTGGGCAGTCCCTGCTCGTACAACCCGTGTCCGCATTCGTGCATCGTCGAACCAACTGCATCGGGGAAGTTGGTTGGTTCGTAGCGCGTGGTCATCCGGGTGTCGCCGGGTCCAAACCCTGAGCAGAACGGATGGGTGGTTGTATCCAATCTGCCGATGTTGTAATCAAACCCGAGTTGAGCGGTGATCGCTTGTCCGAAGGCGTGTTGTTTTTCAACTGGAATCGAACGATGCAGGAAATCGACCTTCGGCGCTGTGCCGTTGTCTGTTAAATCTGCGATGAACGCGCTGAGCCGATCACGCAATGGGGTAAACACTGCTTCGATTTCTTTGGCGGTCGCGTCGGGCTCGTACTCATTGATGAGTGCGTCGTAGACCTCGCCGCCTTCT
>JAESSR010000039.1 GCA_016764015.1 Phycisphaerales bacterium | reverse complement strand
TTTGATCTCGTCGATGATGTTCTCAGGCGGGCGATGAATCTCGGCCCCGCGCGTATGAGGCACGACGCAATAGGTGCAGAACTTGTTGCACCCGCGGGTGATGCGGACATACGCAGATTTCCTGCCAACAACATCGACCGGCGAGAGCATGCGTCCAAGGTCGAGTGATTCGAGCGAATCCCCAGCAGCGGCAAGCGTCGAAGATCGACGCGATGCATTGCCTTGCAATGCGATTTGCTTGGCCGATCGGCGGATGGCGCTCTCTGGATCATTGACGGCGAGCGATGTTTTCGTGCGAACAGCGTTGTCCACAAGCTCAGGAAGTTTGTCGAGTTCGGAGGGCCCGCACATGACATCAACGACCGGCATCCGAGCGATAAGATCCTTGCCATCTCTCTCGGCCATACATCCGAGTACCCCAACGACGAGATCGGGTTGTTTGAGTTTGCGTTTACGCATCTCGCCAAGCCGAGACCAGACTTTTTGCTCGGCTCGTTCGCGGACCGAGCAGGTGTTATAGAGGACAATGTCCGCTTTGTCTGAGTCGGAAGTGAAGCGATACCCAAGGGCACCCAGCGAACCCGCGACGAGTTCGGAGTCGAGTTCGTTCATCTGGCACCCAAAGGTTTCGAGGTAGACCGTTTTCGTCGATTGATTGGGGGCGATTGGCGCTGGCTTGCTGGACTTGCTGGACTTGCTGGACTTGCTGTTCATAGGGCACAAGTGTACGCTCAAAGGGCGAGATACCCAACATGAATCCTGATCTTGGGATAGACTCTGTGCGTGACGACCATCCACGATATCCAATCTTGGTTTAAAGAGCTTTCGTTGGCGACGAAATGTCTGCTCTTGTTCGGTGGTGCGTCCGCTTTTATCATCACCATCGCCCTTTCGTTGCCCTTGCTGCGGATGAACGGGCTTGTTGGTGCTGGCGAACTCGAGCTTGCCCGCTCGGTCTATGCGACTTGGTCAGCAAGTCATGAGGAAGGTGTTTATGCCGAGCCGTTTTCATCGGGGGGGACAAACATCACCCCGATGACCCGGAACCAGATTGATGCCGTCGATCCTGAAAACCGGTTTGTAATCCACGCGATGAGAAAGTTTGATCGATCGCTGACCAAAGTCGAGCATTTCGATGCTGACTGGTCGGGCTGGAACCGGATTTACCGTTATGCCCGCGCCACGCGAGGCTCGAGCACGCAGGTGACGGGGATGGTTGTCCTCGAGCATCGAGCCGACGGCGCTGGGTGGTTGTTGGTGGTCAACTTGCTGTATGTGCTCGCTGCGGGTTCAGTGGTGCTCGCGGTGGCGTTGGTGGTGTATGCGACGATTATTAATCGATTGATACTGCGTCCGGTTGAATCCCTCCAGAAAACCGCCGAGCTTGTCCGCGATGGTGATCTCGACACTCGATCTCAAATCGAGACGGGCGATGAGTTCGAAGAGCTCTCCGAAACGATCAACCTCATGCTCGCGGGCTTGAGCCGACAGCGGGATCAGCTCCGCGATGCCAATAAAGCGATGGACATCAAGCTCTCTGAACTCTCCGAAGCAAACACCGCATTGTTTGAATCGGCAAGGCTCAAAGGCGAGTTCCTCGCAAGTGTTTCCCATGAACTTCGAACGCCGCTCAATGCGATTATTGGCTTTGCAGAACTGCTCCTTGAAATCGCGCGCAAGGAAGTGGCGATCAACGCTGAGTGTGATGGTGAGCCGACCTATGACCCAAAGGAGCTGGGCAAGCGCGAGCGATACCTTGTCAACATCGTTTCTGCCGGTCGAACCCTCCTCGAGATGATTGAATCACTCTTAGAGATGGCGAAGATCGAAGCCGGGCGTGTTGAACTCAATGTGACGCATATGAACCTCGCTGAGAACTGTCAGGCTTTGGTCGGATTGATTCACCCGCTCGCTCGCAAAAAAGGAATCACAGTCAAGCTCGATATCTCGCCTGAGTTGCCGATCGTTGAAACTGATCCCAAGAAGTTTCAACAGATCATTTTCAATCTGCTTTCCAATGCGGTCAAGTTTACAGGCAACGGCATGAGTTCGGCTGCGGGTGAAATTATTCTTCGAGCAGAACCGATCATCGATGACAACTCGGGCATCGACCAGATTCGTATCTCGGTGATCGACAACGGCGACGGCATCGCAGCCGATGACCAGAAACGGATATTCGATAAGTTCCAGCAGGTTGATTCGTCGCACACGCGATCGCACACGGGCACCGGGCTTGGGCTGGCGATTGTCCTCGAACTCACGCGGCTCTTGCAGGGCGAGATCCAGCTTGAATCACAGATCGGATCCGGCTCAATGTTCTCGATCATCATCCCGACGAAGATCGACGCGGTGATCTTTGAAGAAGCCAAGCTCGAAGCGAAGTTTCGCGGCTCACTGCGTCCACCAAAGTCCCATGAGAGTTCGATTCCAGAAGACAAACTGCTTGAATCATCCGAAGAGTTTACAGGCTGATTTTCTGATATTGCTTGGTCTGTTCATGCACCCACCGCAGATCGATAATGACGAATGGCAATTGGCTTTATTTGATCAGGTGCAAACTCGACAGCTACCACATCAATCCTGATGCGTTTGCCCTTGCAGTCATCGCGTTGCATGATCGCTCTAGCCAGGGTGCGGAGTTTGCGTTTCTTGGCAGCCGTGATGCTGGACTCGGGGTTGGGGGTCGCGTCAGACTTGTGTGTTCGTGCTTTGACTTCGACGAGAATGATACTGTCGGTTGCAGGGTCATGGCAGAGGATATCGATCTCGCCCATCTTCAACCGAAGATTGCGAGCGATGATCTTGTATCCATTTTTCTTCATGAGCTGCGCTGCGGCATCTTCGCCCCGTACCCAGACAGACTTGGGTGGGCTGAAGAATGAACGAATCAGATCGACGATCTTCATCAATCAGCCCCGTGGGCCATACCGGGCTTCGGCGATCTGCAATAAACGCACCAGCACCGCTTCTCGGCTCGCGGCCTGATCTCGTCCCATGAGCTTGTTGAGGTATTCGTCGCGAGCATGGAGTCTGCGTTCGCTGCTCAGATCACGCTGGATTTTGAGCTGCGCGTCATAGAGCGAGATTGTTTCTTGCTCTATATCCATCAGCTTGATCCAATAGAGCGTTGTGCCCAACTCGATCGGGCCAACCATTTCTCCTACCGCGAGTTTTTGGGTGTGCTCGTTGAGGATGTCTGGGCCGAAGAAATGAGTGGTCTTGAAGGTGTCATCGATGAGCACAGTGTGCATGCCGTCGGTTTCTGCATTATAGTTGTTCAACGATCCTGCTGCGATGTGCACAAAGTCAGTCCCATTGTCGAGCTGTGTTTGTATCTCTTGAACCTTCTCACTGTCATCGGCGAAGGCACGGATCACGCGGAGGATGGCTGTTGGCGGCGGGGAGTATTCGTCGATATCGCGTTCATAGCGTTGCTTGATATCTTTCCACGAGACATTGACCCGGCGATTGACTTCCTGAATCAGTGTGAGCTGGACGAGCGTGTCGATTTCTTTCTGGCGGAGCGCTTCATCGAGTGTTCTTCCTTCTCGTTGTTGAATGCGCTGGCTGGCGAGTTGAGATGAACCAAGATTCTCAGAGAGCAGGTTGCTTCGGAAGTTTTTCATGAATGCCTGAAGCCCGACGCGCTGGGTTGGTGTCAGGGCGGTCAATGCCTCAGCACGGAGCAGCTCGTCGGCGATGATCCCGTTGAGCCGATCGGAAATTGTACCTACAGCACTATTTCGCCAGTTTGACAGCGATAGCCGGGCAGCTTCAGCGGTCAACCGATCTTCGATCGGGGCAAAGAACGCATTGGTAAAGATCGGCTTGCCGTTTACATCGCCAACCTTGGCTTCGAGCAACGAGAGCGAACCAATGGGCTGGCTAATGGATTGCCTAGTGGCGATTGGTTGTTGTGGGTCTTCTCCAGCGTGTTGTCTCTGGGTGAGCGTGATTCCATCGCCCAATTCATCTGATTGTATGGGCGGTTCTTGTGATACGGCTGGGGCAGATTGTCCATTGTTCTGGGTAGGTTCCGATGCGTTTGGGTCAATAAAATCATTGAGTGCCACAGCATCGGGGTTGTTGGTGCGTGGTCCGCTGACCTTTGAGCCTGAGCATCCAACGAGCAGCATCGTCGCGCATAAGAACGAGGAGCAAACACAGGCGGATTTCATTGCGATTGGGTATGGTTTGGTCTTCATTGTGTGTTCTCTGAATCGGATAGGAGCTAGAATACATACTACACCAAATGGAGCCACATATGTCCGAACCAGACGCCCCGAAACTTATTATTGACGATGATTGGAAATCCTCCGCACAAGCCGAGAAAGAAAAACTCGTCGCAGCGGAACAAGAGAAATCCGAGCAAGACGCCAAAGCCACCCCCGGGGGGCTTCCCGAGGTCATCGGGTTCAAAGAACTCCTGAGCCTTTTCGCCACCCAAGCGCTGATGTACATGGGGGCAATCCCCGATCAATCCGGTCGTGCGATGGTCTCGCTAGAGGTCGCCAAGCTCAATATTGACCTTCTTGGTGTCGTCCAAGACAAAACCAAAGGCAATCTGACCACAGAAGAACAAGAAATGATCGACGGCACCGTCTCCGAACTGCGGATGCAGTTTGTAGAAGTGACCAAAGCCGTTGCCCAGGCAGCCCAAGACGGGACACTCGAGCAGGTGACGATGGATCCCAATAATCCACCAATGGGTCCAGGCACCGGGCCGTCCCTGAAAATTTAAGTTGTACATCGGCATGTCTAGGTGTGCCGATAAAACCGAATAGACGAGTTTTAAGTCATACTTACCGAGCTCATCCGTTTCAAGGGATGACCAGAGAACACATCGGAGTATACAGGTGAGTGAAAACGCAGATTCCATGCAAAACCGCCACTTCCTTTTGCGTCGGCTACATTCCCTTTCGGGCA
>JAESSR010000038.1 GCA_016764015.1 Phycisphaerales bacterium | reverse complement strand
TCTCTATGGCTCTGAACTCGCCGAAACGCCAGTCGACATGACGATGGTGGCATTGATGACTTCAGTTCCAGCATTGATGGTCTACCTCGCCTGGAAAGACGGGCCGCGTGCGCGATTACCGTCTTGCTCCCCATGGCAGCCATCCAATACAATGTACTCAGTGATGACAACTCGATCTACCGCGCCCGCACCTTCTATGGCATCCACGAGGTGACCCGCCAGATTGCGTATGACCCAGAATCTGAAGAAAAAGTCCTCATTCATCTCATCCATCACGGCACGACTATGCACGGGGTGCAATACCTTGATCCTGATCTTGAACTCGAGCCATTAGGATATTACCACTTCGACGGCCCCTGCGGCAAAATCATGCGAACGATCAAAGCGATGCGACCAGATGGCGCACGCGTGGGGGTTATGGGGCTTGGCTCTGGTGCAATCGCAGCCCACGGGCGAGCTCAAGATGAAATCATTTTCTTCGAAATCGACCCAGAGGTTGAAGCGATTGCGCGCGATCCGAAGCTTTTTACATACATCGCCAAAGCACCGGCCAAGATTGAAGTTCGACTCGGAGATGCAAGAAAACTCATCGAAGAATCACA
The DNA here is from genome assembly GCA_016764015.1 of Phycisphaerales bacterium. The sequence continues at coordinate 3,583 of JAESSR010000038.1, read as the reverse complement.
GGAGAATGGTGAAGAGAAGTTCGATATTTTTCTTTCCGATGCGTTTAGCTCGGATTCAATCCCGATCCACCTGCTGACCGTTGAAGCAATGAGACTCTACTTCGATCGCCTGACTGATGACGGCATGGTGGTCGTGCACATCTCGAATCGATATCTTGATCTGATGCCTCTGATCTATGAACTCGCTATCGAGACCACCGGGATTGGCCCACTCGTCTCCACTGATACAAACATACCCGAGAGTCAGCAGCTGTACCGTTTTCCATCGAACTGGGTCGTGCTTGTCAGAGATCAAGCAACAGGGCAGCGACTGCTCGACGCAGGGCTTGAAAGCTATGTCATCCCAGAAGAAAACCGAATCAAAGTTTGGACGGATGACTTCTCCAATATCATCTCATTGATTAACTGGCGATAAATCGATCATTCAACGCACAAAGAGCAATCCCTATGACCTTACCACCCAACAGACTCAGCTACCAAACCGCCGGCGAATCGCACGGCCCATCGCTCGTTGCAACGATCCTCGGCGTCCCCGCCGGGCTTACGATTGATGCTGATGCAATTAATGCTCAGCTTTTGCGCCGACAAGGCGGGTACGGGCGAGGCGGGCGGATGAAGATCGAAACCGACACCATCGAAATTCTGACCGGTGTTCGGCGTGGTCAGTCCATTGGAGCGCCGATCACATTCTTGGTCAAGAACCGCGACTCAAGGCTCGATGATCTCGAACGCACCCCGCCGGTCCATCGCCCACGCCCAGGGCACGCGGATCTCGCAGGCTCGGTCAAATGGCTGACTACAGATTGCCGCGAGACCCTCGAACGTGCAAGCGCCCGCGAAACCGCTGCCCGCGTCGCGGCTTGTTGTGTTGGGCGATTGATGCTCAAAGAAATATTCAATGTCGAGGTCTTCGGATTTGTCCGCTCGATCCTAGATGCACGCACCGATGTGCAGGTGACACAATCGAACTTTGCTGATTTAATCACAACTCGAAACGCATCGGCTACCTACACGCTCGACGAACACACCACCGAAAAACAATGCGCCATCATCCGCCAAGCAAAGATCGACAAAGATACCGTCGGCGGCGATGTCGAATGCCATGTCTTCGGGTGCCCGCCGGGGATCGGTTCATCAATGAACTGGTACGACAAACTCGATGCACGCATCGCTTATGCGGTCATGGGCATCCAGGCATTTAAAGCGGTACAGCTCGGGCTCGGCGCAGCCTGCTCATCGCGCATGGGTTCACAGGTGCATGACCCGATCCACTTTGATGAATCAAAGATCAATGAAGCAAGCCTGGGATACACCCGCCCGTCGAACAATGCCGGGGGCACAGAGGGCGGCATGACCAACGGGCAACCCATCGTCGTCACCGGCACCATGAAACCAATCGCGACCTTGCTCAAGGGCTTGCCTTCCGTTGATCTCAATACCAAACAACCCGAGCATTCGCAATACGAACGATCCGATGTCTGCGCCGTGTCAGCGGCGAGCGTCGTGATGGAAAATGTCGTCGCTTTCGAAGTCGCCAGCGCGTTCATGGAAAAGTTCGCAGGCGATAGTGTTATTGAAACCCGAGCCAACTACGAATCATTCCTCGATGTGGCAAGAACACTCCCATTCGACCCAACCCCCCCTGATTCAGTGCTTGCTTAACCCCCAATCAATGGGTATTTTCTACATTCTCATGGTTTGGCCATAAGACACCCGATATAAAGGACTTCGGCGGAGCCCGATTCTGTTCCCATTTGTTTGTCGTGCATCATGCAACAACCGGCACTGCACGACAGGGTAAAAATGGTTGATAGATCGCTCTCTCTCCGAGCACCGCTCAGCCGTACTTTGGTTCCCTCCAAGTGCTGCATACGAGCGATGCTCCTCTTCAGCCCTCTCTCGTCCCTCCGGGAGAGGGCTTTGTTTTTTTGATGGCGCAATGTTTACTCGGCCTTGATCCGCTTGAGCAATCCATCACAAACAGCTTCCCACTGCGTGTGGACAACCGAATAGCAAGCAGAGTTGCGAAAATGCCCATCGGGCATAATAATGTGATTTCGACGAATACCTTCAAACTCCGCGCCGAGTTTCAAGATCGCTGCGCGTGATTGTGCATTGCGTTCATCCGTCTTGAGTTCAACACGAATCGCATCCAGATTTTCAAAGGCATGCTCGAGCATCAAGTGCTTCATCGCCGGATTGACCCTTGTGCCTCGGGCAGATTTGCGAATCCAGGTCGAGCCAATCTCAAGCCCATAATGATCAGGGCGAATCTCCATGAAGCTCGTCGAGCCGATCGCCTTTTCGGTTTGATTATCGATCACCGCAAACACCACTGTGCTGGTGCGCTTCATCTGAAACTCAATATATCGACGAACCTCGCTCAGTGTTCGGATAGATGAACGCATCGGCATGTACGCAAATACAGAATCATCGATCGCATCGACAAAGTCAGCCGCGCGCTTGAATGCGATCGGCTCAAGCGTCACAATATCATTCGCCAGCGTGATCGGCACGCATTTCATTGGTTCGAGTCGATTCATGGGTCAATGTTAGATCGGTTATATTCTTATTTCAGTGCAAGACCCTGAACACTTCCGCTTCATCCGTCAATCCCTGCTTCACCTTCTCAATCGCATCGAGTTTCATCGGCTCAAACCCCGAGTTCACCGCCGCCTCATACAGCGTCACGCCGTCGGCTCGTGTTGCGGTGAGTTGGCGGAGCTCGTCGTTCATCAGCATGAGCTCATGCACGGCGAGACGCCCTTTGTATCCGGTGCCGAAGCATAGTTCGCATGATTCACCTTCATGCGTACCTGCTCCGTTGCAGATGATGCACAAGCGGCGCATCAATCGCTGGGCAAGCACGCCGACGAGTGAACTCGTCACTAAGTACGGCTCAACACCGATATCAAGCAAACGAGGAATCGCACTGGGTGCATCATTCGTATGCAAGGTCGCGAGCACAAAGTGACCCGTCAGCGATGCCTGGATCGCGAGCTGCGCGGTTTCTGGATCACGGATTTCACCAACGAGAATCACATCAGGATCCTGCCGCAACAACGATCTCAACCCAGTCGCGAAGGTGACGCCTCGTTTCACATTAACCTGCATCTGCGAGATGCCATCGAGGTGATATTCGACCGGGTCTTCGATGGTCATCACATTGCGCGAAGCGCGATCAATCCGTCCGAGCGCAGCATACAGCGTCGTCGTCTTACCAGAACCCGTCGGCCCAGTCACAAGCAAAATGCCGTTGGGTCGCTCGACACAATCCATCAGCTTCGTCTGCAGCTTCTTGGACATACCAACCGCATCAAGATCAAGCTCGGTTTGCGATTGGTCAAGCAATCGCAGCACGATGCGCTCGCCAAAGATCGTGGGGATGACACTCATACGAATATCTATTTTCTTCTGCCCGATACGAACAGTCGTCTGCCCGTCCTGAGGCGAATGGCGATTGGCAATATCAAGCTCGGTCATCACCTTCAAGCGCGACGAGATAGCCGATGCCAACGAAAGCGGTGGGGAGAATGCTTCGGTGAGCATGCCGTCGATGCGTAAGCGGATTGATAGGCGCTCT
>JAESSR010000037.1 GCA_016764015.1 Phycisphaerales bacterium | reverse complement strand
TCGGCACCTCCCCCGGAGGCCCGGGGGAGGCGAAAAGAGCGTGTTTTTGCGTCAGACACGAGTCGTCAGACACGACCTAGCTCTACTCCCCCCCGATCAACTCCACAACCTCACCGGCAATCTCATTGGGCACCAAAAAGGTCAATGAATACTGCGCGATCTTCCAATCTCCACCCACCTTCACCAACACCCCAGTCCCCCGAAGCACCCCATACTTCTCATTGTCGAGCAACTCATCAATCCAAGCAGTCCGCCGATCTTCCGAAAACGAAACATGCTGCTCCCTGGGCGTATAAGTCCACCCATTCCCATCAGCAAACGGCTCACGCGCATACCCCATAAACTCTTCCTTCGTCCACCGCTCTGAGGCATCCGTCCCAAGGAACACCGCATCATCAGTCATCGAATCAAAATAAAGATCAAATGCCCCGATAGAAGCAGCAACATGCCAAGCACTCGTCACGATTCGAATACCCATGCGATCAGAATCCTCATCAAGCTTCTGCCGCATCGGATGCACAGTCGCGCAACCACCCAACACAGCACAGATCAACATCAACGAAATCAACTTCATTTCACATCTCCAGGCTTCTGGGCATTCACCATCCACCCACTAAACGCAACAACAAACTTCCACACCGCATCCACATGCTCGCTCGGCATCGCAAACTTCTCGCTCGCCTCATCAAGCGTCTCGCGATAACAACGCAACCACTCCTGCCGACCCTCTTCCGTAATCACAAACGGAATATGCCTCGCCCGCATCATCGGCTGCCCATGCTTCCGCTGATACAAGTGAGGCCCACCAAACAGAAAAGTAAACATGTCCGCACTCTTCTCCGCCGAACGCATCAAGTTCTTCTCAGACCTGGGAAACATATCCGCAATTGCAGATTCCCCAAGCCGACGATAAAACGCATGAAAGAACGCAACGATCTGCTCCTCACCCATCGCCTCATACACCGCCGAAGGAATCCCATCAGTCCGCGGCGGCCCCCCCTGGGGCGTAAAAATCGGCTCATCTCGTTCATGCGAAGGCAACGAATTAAATATATTCATACCCAACACTAGGCCCAATCCGCCCGCTCGTTTTCTCAAACACTATCCCATCTTTCGCCTCGCCCGGGCCTCCGGGGGAGGTGTCCGCGCAGCGGACGGAGGGGGGTCTTCTTAGTCCGGTATCCCAACTCTCCCCACCTGAACCAACCAACACCCCACACAAATCCGGGGATACCTCAACACCACTCAACCGCAACCCAAATCCTGACGACACGATCCGTAGCACAGGGGAGGTCTCAAGATGAGCCAATGGCACGCATTTGCAAGAATCCAAGAAGAAGACGGCATGGCCGAAGCACGCGAACACCCACGCTTCGTCGCCAAATCATTCAACTGTGAAAAAGGAGTCGTCACCGACTTCTCAGCCTCAGGACTCCGCATTATATACAAAAAATGCCAAAAATTCACCAAAGGCGATGTCATCCACCTCGAACTCTTCTCGCCCAAAGGCCAGCACAACTGCTCTGCCACCGTCATGTGGATTAACCATCAATCCCGTAAACATTACGAAGTCGGTTTCCGCTTTATTAACCCTGCAATGGCCAAAAAAATGCGGATCTTCGAGTTCGGATTCGATTCCCTCAGCTCCGGCATCCTCGGCAATTAATCCCACATCCAAACCCGATTCACCATTTTTCTCCCCGTTCTGGAATAACCCACTCCCAGACCCGGTTGGTATCTCTATGAAGCATGCGCAAGCCACTCCTGCTTCAGACCTTGCTTCAAGCAATACAACCTGTCCTGTGCGTGAGACCCGGGTAGAAATGCAACGCATCTCTCCCGGGTCTTTCTTCAAATAGAGTCACTATATTTAGGAAGATGCCGTGGAGGTGTCGTCCCCGACTCCTCCGCGATCTTGATCTTGACCCAATACCAAAAGACATGCAGGAGCCGAAGACGGCACCTACATGGCACCCGACTCTTCTACCCATTTTTTCACTATTTCTGGGAGTCTTTCAATGACTTCTGAACCAAAAAGAACTTCGTCAACAAGACCCATATGAAGCATGTCGACAATTCGACAGAGATATGGTTTACCCATATTCCACCATGTGTTGTACGCGTCAATCATAAAATAGTGCTTGACATGAACCTGTTCGTGTTCTGCGAGTTCCTCAAGTTCCATGCCATCGAGTAGAGTTTCATACACACCATCAGCCACTCGGCTTCCGAAAGTGGTTGTGTAGTAATACTCCTTGATTTCCCAGATTGCAATCGGGTTGACAATGCTCGGGAAAGCCCCATCTACTCTTCGTGCGAGTGTTCGCAAGGGTTGGTTGTCTTTGGTAATAGTTATCAGTTTTCGTGGGTCATAGTCGCAAAGTAGCTTCTTCAAATTCGCTTCAATCAACATATTAATGATGCAAGTGAAATATGCAGGGGCTTTTTTCTCGCCTTTTTGCTTGTTCATCGGAAGAGGGCATGTGGGCTTAAGTTGTTTCTTTAACTTCCGGAACTCAATCTTTGCTTTTTTGTCATCCATAAGCCGTGGCTCGACATAATCATTGAGTATTTCAGCACGAAACTCAAAGTAGTTCAGCAAGCTTTGGCCCAGTTCTGTTTGAGACCCATCAGCGTTCACTAGGTGAAGGGTAGAAAGCCCAGCTTTGTCGTAAGCTTTCCGGATGCTGTCCATGGCCGGAACAATAACGGTTCCTTTTTTACTATACCCTACATAGTCACCAACTGTCCGAACATTGGCCCAGAAGTGCTTTGGCTGTTGGAGAAAACGCGGATCAGGTTTCATGCTTGGCTTTCCTCGTATCGACGAATGAACTCAGAGAGCGAAATTTCAAGGGCATCGCAGACCTGCTCAAGTTCAAGGAGGTCAAGGCAGCGTTCACCAGACTCGTATTTACTTACAAATGATTGAGGATTGCGTAGTTTCTTTGCAAGATCAACTTGCCGAAGCCCCGCTTCATCACGGGCTTCTCGCAGCAATAGCTGGAGTTGTCTCAGTTTTAAAGAATGCAGTGATCGTTCCATGGGCAAGGAAGCGTATGCCGGGTTGACAAATATCCAAAATTGGGATATGCTCGATTGTCTCTGGAAAGGTTGAGGTGGAAGATAATGAGTACCCAGACAAATCTCTTTGGTGATACGATCAAGGTGTACTCACGCCCAACGAGCGGAGGGCTGCTCAAATGGATTGGCAATAAATACAAAATGGCTGAAGAGATATGCTCTTATTTTCCTGATGAGTATGGAACTTTTTACGAAGTATTCGCAGGCAGCGCCTCGGTCATAGCAACGGTCTCGCCTGATCGCGGTGTTGGCTCGGATACATTTGGCCCCCTCGTTGAAATTTGGCAGACACTTCAAGGTAATCCCGATTTGCTCAAAGAGTGGTATCGAGTGCGATGGGATCAACTCACGGCGGGCGATCAGAAGGAAGAGTACGAAAAGGTGAAGGCTTTGTACAACTCAAATCCAAACGGTGCTGATTTTTTGTTCCTTACACGCACCTGCTACGGAGGAGTGATCCGGTTTCGCAAAGCCGACGGCTATATGTCAACTCCCTGTGGGCCTCATAAACCAATTCCACCAGCATCTTTCAACAGGCGCGTAGATGAGTGGAACCTCCGGTTAATCAACTGCCGGTTCCTACATGCAGATTATCGAGAAGTGATGTCCCAAGCGAAGAGTGGCGATATCATTTATTGCGACCCCCCATACACCCATTCTCAATCAATCCTATATGGAGCACAAGATTTTCGGCTCGAACAACTCTTTGCACAGATTAAGGAATGCAAAGAGCGTGGTGTATTTGTGGCTCTGAGTATTGATGGCACAAAAATGTCTGGAAATATGATTTGTGATTCAACTATCCCAACAGGGCTCTTTGATCAGGAGATATCCACTCAAGTCGGACGATCTATGCTCAAACGATTTCAGATGAATGGCCAGAGTCTTGAGGGTCACGAAGTCACCGATCGCCTTTTATTAACATACTAAGAGAGTTGTCAAAGCCCCCAAAGCCGCGAGTCATCCACCCGCCGCTTTTTTCTCACAATCACCCACCCCAACACCCAAAACAGCCGATAATTCGACTACCATACACAAAACAAACTCTCCATCTCCAAAGGACGGCCCACCATGAAAATCCACGAATACCAAGCAAGAGACCTCCTCGCATCCTACAACATCCCCGTCCCAGATGGCGAAGTCATCACCACCGCCGAACAAGCAACCCAGGCCTACAAAACGATCGCCGCAAACCAAGAGTCAACACTCGCAGTCGTCAAGGCACAAGTCTTCGCCGGCGGGCGAGGCAAAGCAGGATTCGTCAAACTCGTCAATACACCCGAAGAAGCACACGAAGCCGCCAAGTTCATGTTCTCCAACAAAATGATCTCCGCACAAACAGGCCCAGAAGGCATGGATGTCAACCGCCTCCTCATCGCCGCAGGCGTTGACATCGCCAACCGCGAGCCAGACCAAAATGGAAAATCAGTCCCAGACGAGTACTACCTCGCCATCAC
>JAESSR010000036.1 GCA_016764015.1 Phycisphaerales bacterium | reverse complement strand
TGCGATCTTGGCAACCTCTTCTGGGTCCTTCACGCTCATCCGCTCTTGAACAGTTCGGCGGAGCTTCAAGAGCCCCTTGCGGACCTCCTCCACTGCCAACTCGTCAAGTGTACGCAAACGGCGGTTGCCCAAGTGATCGATATCATCGATGTGCGCGACCGGACGCTGAGTCTCAGGATCGAGCCTGTTGCTGCGAAGATCGAGCATGTACTGGACAACCTTGAGGAAGTCCAAGCCAAGCAGGAACAACTGATCTGGAGCGATGTCCATATCAAACTTACGGTTGATGCGGAAGCGACCAACCTTGCCCAAACGATACCGGTTGCCATCGAAGAACTTCTCGTGGAAGAGCTGCTTGGCCTTCTCGACCTGAGGCGGGTTGCCCGGACGCAAACGAGAATACACCTTCAACATCGCGCGATCGTAATCGCTCGTGACATTGGGTACCTCGTCAAACTGCTCGAGCTTCTCTTCTGCGATTGTGTTGAGAATCAACGAATCCGATGGGTTCTGCACCACACGGATCGTCTTGAGTGCCGAGGCTTTAATCGCTTCTGCACCCTCTTCGCCAACCTGACACCCGACATGGACGAGTTCTTCGCCGGTCTCGGTGTCGATGATCGAAGCCGCTGCCCAGTCCTCAGGATGGATATCCTTGGCCTTGATCTCGCTGACTTCATAGAACAATCCGATGATCGCATCCGTTGATGCGACGGACTCATCGAGACATCGCAAGAAGGTTGTCGCGGTCAACTTGGTCGACTGGTCGATCCTCATCGCCAAGACATCTTTCTTGGTGACTTCGAGTTCGATCCATGACCCACGCTCAGGAATAATCCGAGCACTGTGCAATGGACGATCGCTCTCAGACGACACGATCGAGAAGTCCACGCCAGGACTGCGATGGAGCTGTGATACAATCACACGCTCGGCACCGTTGACGATGTATTCGCCGCCGCCGATAAGCACGGGGAACTCGCCGAGATAAATATCTTCCTCGGGCAAATCGCCATGCGTCTCGCGCTTGAGTCGCAAACGCAAGCGGAACGGATGACCATAAGTCAAACGCAGCTCGCGGCACTCGTCCGATGTATACCTTGGCTGTTCGAGCGAATAGCTCACATACTCAAGGGACATCGTCTCGTCGTACGATTCAATTGGGAAAATTTCCTGCAGGAGCGCTTCGAGACCGGAACCGGCATCTCGCTCATCAGGATTCTTCTGTGTTTGCAGGAAACGCTCGTAAGCGATTTCCTGAACCTGCCAGAGATCGGGGACTTTGGTCGCGTCGCCTCGCTTTGCGAAACTCCGAACATTCCGTACACGCTCTATTTGGCGCACTTTGGTCGCTGCCATCCAAGCACCTCGTGATGGTTCTGAATCTCAATCCTTCGTATTGACCAGTGTGCTGATCAATACCCAAGATTGGATTACTTCGTGAAAAGTTTTGGTTAAATATGTGTGCTCATACCGCTCAAGTATGCTGCCCGCAATTGCCGATTGGTGATCTACTCCGTTCACCGAAATGAACGCAATATTCTAGCCATCGACGCGCAATAAAGCCACTCGGCACCGGATTTGCTCCATCCGCCGAGCGTACCTGAACATGATCAACTGGAACTCATCTGCCCCATCGATCTCCTAAGACACATAATCGCCCAAAACTCGAACTTATTCAACCGTTTACCACCGCCCGAACACTACCCGAGTATTACCTAGAGTATCTGTACAAACGGACATTTACGCTCGACTTCATCATCCCAGAGCAAGCACCGCACTCACCCAAGGCCAAACGATTGTTCCGTGTTTCCACGGAACAATCATATTTGTATCGAACCACAACACTTCGGCTGCGATCCAAAAATCTGTTTGATTAGGCGATTTCCATCTCGGCGCCGACTTCTTCGAGCTTCTTCTTGACTTCTTCTGCCTCGTCCTTGCTCACGCCTTCCTTCACCTTGCCACCGGCTTCTTCAGCCAATGTCTTGGCTTCCTTGAGGCCAAGTCCGGTGATCTCGCGGATCGCCTTGATGACCTGAATCTTGTTGCCGCCAAAGCTCTTGATGATGACATTGAATGATGTCTGCTCTGCAGCTGCACCATCATCATCACCACCGCCAGCTGCCATCACAACAGCGCCGCCGGCTGCTGCTTCGATGCCGTAGGTATCCTTCATGTAATCGCCAAGGTCTACAGCTTCCTTCAAGGTCAACCCTGAAAGGTCGTCGCCGAGTTTGCTGATCTTCGCGTCAAATGTCTTGGTTGCTTCGTCGGACATAGCCCAACTCCTTCGTTTTCAATGCACCTCTGGATTCAACCAGCAAGTACCAAATTCGCTCATCAAAGAGGGGCCGAACGCTCGACTCTTTAACCCATACTTACCGATGCTCGCCTCAGCTCACACCACTACGCACTTTCGAGGGCCAGTTAGATGAATACGGATGTCTCGTAAACCTCCCGGGCGAATCTTCGCAGACCCGCCCGATCGGTATAAATACTTTGTATCAAATCTTGGCGATGGCTTCGCCGTCTTCGAGCTTCTCTTCGATCGCCTTGAGGATTCCAGCAAGGTTTGCACCCGGACCCTTGATTGAAGCAACCAGCTTCGAACCAGGACCAAGAATAAGTGCAACATCTTGTGCAATCGCTTCGTCGCGTGTCGGATACTTGCTCAGTGCGACCACACCATCTTCACCCTCGAAAAGCACGCCGCCAAGCACCGCACCCTTGAGTTGAACATCCGGGAACTTCTTCACAATCGCGACGATCTCACGGGCGACTTCAACTACCGATTCAGCACCATACGCCAGAGCATTCGCTCCAACCATGACTTCTGAAAGCGGAGCCAAACCAGACTCACCAAATGCCTTACCAAAGAGCTTGTTGCGAACAACAGTCACCTTGATTGACTTCTCAGCGAGACCCGAGCGGATCGAGTTATTATCATTTGCAGTGACGCCACGCATACCAATAACCAGAGCGTCTTCATGATCGCCCAACATGTCTTGGTACTCACGGATCATCATTTCCTTAATAGGCTTACTCATCGATGATCCTCCTTATTCAGCGGCTGCTGCTGCAGCCACTTGTACACCAGGGGTCATTGTCCCGCTGATGGTGATGCGTTTGACATACTCGCCCTTGACCGTTGCCGGACGAGCCTTCTCAATCGTTGCAATAAAGTGGTTGTAGTTCTCGAGAAGATCACCTTCCGAGAAACTCATCCGCCCGATTACAGCGTGGACATTGCCACCCTTATCAGCACGGTATTCAACCTTACCAGCCGCGAACTCGCTGACTGCCTCAGCAACCTTAGGAGTGACAGTGCCGTTCTTAGGTGATGGCATCAATCCCTTGGGACCGAGCACACGACCAAGCTTGGAGATCACACGCATCATGTCAGGAGATGCGATCGCGACATCAAAGTCGAACCATCCCCCGCTAACCTTCTGCATCAAATCTTCGCCACCGGCTTCGACTGCACCAGCTTCGATACAAGCCTTGACCTGATCCGAGGTACAAAATGCGATGACCTTCTTGGCCTTACCAATGCCCTTAGGCAACGAGACCGAACCACGAACCATCTGGTCCGCATGCTTGACATCAACGCCAAGGTGCATGCACACCTCGACTGCTTGGTCAAACTTGGTCGGTATGAACTTCTTCAATGCTGTAAATGCTGCGTCTGCTTCGAGCGATGTCGAAGGAACGAGCTTGGCATTTTCTTTTGCACGCTTGCTCATAGCCATCGATTAACCCTCCACCACGACGCCCATCGAACGAGCAGTGCCCGCGATGATCCGTCCAGCTGCTTCAATATCATGCGAGTTCAGATCTGCACCTTTTTCTTCGGCGATCTTCTTGCACTGATCGAATGTGATCTTGCCGACCTTCTTTGAGTTGGGTTCGCCAGATCCTTTTTCGATCCCGGCGGCTTCCAT
>JAESSR010000035.1 GCA_016764015.1 Phycisphaerales bacterium | reverse complement strand
GCCCATGCCACCAAGAGGCATCATCGCCACCAGGTTGATGAGCCGTAGATTGCGGTGTCGCCGAGTTCCTCAGCGATACGAATCAGCTGGTTGTACTTGCCATTGCGATCACTTCGGCACGGCGCCCCGGTCTTGATCTGCCCACAGTTGGTCGCCACGGCGATGTCGGCAATGGTTGAATCTTCGGTCTCGCCAGAGCGATGCGAGAGCACACACGAGAGCCGATTGCTCATGGCATAGTTCACCGCGTCGAAGGTCTCGGAGAGCGTGCCGATCTGGTTGACCTTGATGAGCACCGAGTTTGCGCTGCCCTCAGCCACACCACGCTCAATATACTTCTTGTTGGTGACGAAAAGATCATCGCCGACGAGTTGAACCTTGTCGCCGATGCGTTTGTTGAGCTTTGCCCACCCTTCCCAGTCGTTCTCAGCGAGCCCATCTTCGAGCGAGCGGATCGGGTAGCGATCACACCAGTCCGCCCAGAGCGAAATCAGATCGTCGGATGACATGATCTCTTGCGATGAGCTGAAGAACTTGTACCCTTCCTTACCGTCTTTGGCAGCTTCGTTCCAGAGTTCGCTTGTCGCCGGGTCAAGGGCAACGAAGATTTCCTCGCCCCACTTGTACCCGGCTTTGTCTACAGCTTCTTCGATGATTTTAAGTGCGTCTTCGTTGTCCTTGAGGTTTGGAGCAAACCCGCCCTCATCACCAACAGCAGTGGACATACCTTTGGATGAGAGCACCCCCTTGAGTGTGTGGTAGATTTCAACGCCGGCTCTGAATGCTTGACCGAAATCGTCAAAGCCCCAAGGCTGGATCATGAACTCCTGGAAATCAACCGTGTTGTCGGCGTGCTTGCCGCCGTTGAGGATATTGAGCATCGGTACAGGCAGTGTCTTTGCCGCTGAGCCACCAAGATAACGATAGAGCGGGAGTCCGGAGGCCTCGGCTGCCGCCTTGGCGACCGCGATCGAGACACCAAGGATTGCGTTTGCTCCCAGAACAGACTTGTTTTCTGTGCCATCAAGATCGATCATTGCCTGATCGATCCCTTCTTGATCGCGTGCGTCCATGCCTTCGATTTCTCGGGCAATCTGGTCGTTGACATTCATGACTGCCTGCGCAACGCCCTTGCCCATCCAAACATCGCCGCCGTCACGGAGTTCGACCGCTTCGGACTCGCCGGTGGATGCACCCGATGGGACGGCGGCTCGCCCTACAACACCAGATTCAAGCACAACATCGACTTCAACAGTCGGGTTGCCTCGGGAATCAAGAATTTGGCGGGCATGAATGAGATCGATGTCGAAAGCCATAGGAGCACTCCGTTTGTGATTGGTGAAAGCCGTGAGAAATGGTCGATATTGAGAAAGAAACGAATTGCACAAGGATATCTTCAATACCGAGCATGTCGAGTGATTATCGGCTATCGTGAGATGATTCGTGAAACTGGTTCCCGAGAACCTATTGAAAGACCAAGTCGGCTGCTCCATGACGATCACAACCCAACACTTTGAAGATAGACTCAATAGCATCCGCGAACGACTCGTCGTACAGGGCAAGCTAGTGGTCGAGTTGAGCGAACTGACCTTTGGCACCATCTACAACAGGGATGCCGAGTTGGCCAAGACGCTGATGGCCCGCGATGATGAGGTGGATCAAGTAGATATTGAAATCGAGCGCGACGCAGTCGATTTGCTCACGCTCGCGATCCGAGGTTCGTGCCCGATTGATCCGGCACAGATCCGCAGCCTACTTACCGCGGTCAAGGTGAACAACGAACTCGAACGAATCGCCGATGCCGTGACGGAAGTTGCTCAGTTGGTGATTTCACTCGGAGATCGCACATCACCATTCCCCAAGACCACACGCGTAATGACCAACTCGATCGTGGGTGTGATTCGCGATACCGTTCGTGCTTTCCGGGATATTGATGCCCAGAAAGCCAAGTCAGTGCTCGCATGCGAAGGCAACACACTTGCATTCCATGAACTCATCACCCGCGATGCAGAGGTACGAGTCTCCGATGGACGCATGGGCGTTGACACTGCATTCTCGCTTCATGCAATCATCAATCAAACTGTTCTGATGGGTGATCACTGCACAAATATCGCAGAGCAGGTCATCTACCAAGCGACCGGCACCATCGTCCGCCACACAACCGCGGGCTGGGTCGAGCAGAATCTGCCAAAGCTCAATAATCCGGAAAAATGATTGTTACTTTGGGCGCTTGTAGAACGGCATCTCAACTACAGTTGCATCGAGCTGTGTCCGCCCAGCATCAATCTGCACCTTCGTGCCCAGTTCGGTATGGGCTGAGGGCACAAAGCCCATTGCGATTGATCCATTGAGCGTTGGGCTTAGACAACCCGAACTGATCGTCCCCACCGCCTGCCCATCAACCATGATTGACATCCCTTGGCGAGCGGTGCGTTTGGAATCAATCTCAAGACCAACGAGCTTGACATCTGGGCCGCCGTTGTCACGGATGGCGATGAGGGCATCTTGCCCAATGAATGTCTCACCCTGGTTTTCAATGCATTTGTCGAGTGCGATGACAAAATCAACGCCGCACGATAAGGCACAGATTTCTTCGCCAAGCTCATGTCCATACAACGGCATACCCGCTTCGAGCCGAAGCGTATCACGGGCACCCAACCCACAAGGCTTGATCGCTTCGCGATCTTCCTCGGTGTTCATCTCCTTCATCATCATCTTCATCGCCATGCCGATCGCCGATGCTGGGAGAATAACTTCAACGCCGTCCTCACCAGTGTACCCTGTGCGTGCGACCATGATCTTCATAATCATCATGTTCTTGACCAAGAACCGGTAGCGTTTGAGATCTGGAATCTCTGATGAGAACCGCCCGATGAGTTCCATGACCTTCGGCCCTTGCATAGCAATCATCGCGGTCTTGAGTGTGCGATCTTCCATCTTGACATTGAAGCTGCGATCAGCGATGACTGCTTCCATATGAGCAACGATCTTCTCTCGGTTTGCAGCGTTGACCACGACCAAGAACTCGTTTTCATCCATACGATTCACAATGACATCATCGAGCACGCCACCGACTTCGTTGCAGATCAATGAGTATCGGCATTGCCCAGTTTGCATCGAACCAATTTTTCGTGAACACACATGCTCAAGAAATCGTGCCGCGTCCTTGCCTTTGAATGACAATCGACCCATGTGGGAGACATCGAAGAGGGAGCCGCTGGTACGGGTATGGATGTGTTCCTCTTTAATCGAGGTCGCGTACTTAATGGGCATTTCCCACCCGGCATACTCAACCATCTGCGCGTCGTAGTCCTCATGGTATTTGTGGAGCGGGGATTGCTTGATTGCAGCTTGGGTCGACATAGGAAATACCTCAGAAATGGATCATCTCAAACGAGTTTAAGCATATGCAATCGGGGTCCACGGGGCATTGTCGATGAGCCGAACCCCGCCGACATTGGCAGCGATCAGTGCCCGGCAAGGCGTATGCGTTGGCATACCCATGTCTGTCATGGGCATCAAGGTTTGAGAATCACGGATCACCGCATACTCCGGTGTGATCCCCCCCGCTGTGAGTATTTCATGCATCAACGATTCGGCCAGCTCCGGAACCTGAACAGTTGAAGCCGCAAAGAGCGCCCGGTTAATCGCAACGGCTTGTTTGCGGGCATCATCGCTGAGATTAAAGTTGCGAGAACTCATCGCCAGCCCGCTCTCTTCTCGCACGGTCTCTGCAGGAATGACCACCAGATTCCTGCCTTGCTGTTGGCTCATCGTGCGGATACAGCTCAACTGCTGCCAGTCTTTCTCTCCAAAGACCGCAGCCGACGCATCACACAGATCAAAGAGCCGAGAGACCACCTGACACACGCCCGCGAAATGACCAGGACGATACAGATCCTCAAGCCCAGGTTTACTTGCGATATCAGGGATCACAATCCCAGAAATCACATCTTGATCGGGCGGGTACACCGTCTCAACCGATGGGTTAAACACAATATCAATGTTGGCAGCTTCGCACATCGCCAAATCATCAGTCATCCGATTTGGATACTTATCGAAATCAGCTTGCTCGTTGAACTGCTTCGGGTTGACAAAGATCGAAACAGCACTTGGTACGCCTTCGATCTTCGCTCTCTGAACCGCAGCCTCGATCAACGAAACATGCCCGCCATGCAAAGCCCCCATTGTCGGGACAAGAACGCACCGAGCGGTGAGGTCGAGATCAGGGAGTTCGAGTACACGCATATGGGTTCTTTCGATCAGGAATCGGGTGTCATCGGGGAACGATAGTCTACGATTGCGGATGACGAAAGACTGCGTGAATCTGCCGACCAATGAGCAATGGATATCGCATATCGGTTCGCTCATCAAGCAGCCTTTGATTGGCGTACCGTTTGATGGTCCCGATGACCAAAAGCGTACCTATATAGATTCGTTCGCAGACGAGTATGGTAATCGGCGATCAACCGATCGACCGTTCCTTGCCTATTTGCTCGGCATCACGCTTGAAAACCCAACTGATA
Source organism: Phycisphaerales bacterium (assembly GCA_016764015.1). The sequence continues at coordinate 3,467 of JAESSR010000035.1, read as the reverse complement.
TGGATGCCCTCGATCAGCAACTCTGGTGGATGATACAGGCCAACTGCTTTGATTCAGAAAAAGCCTGCGAACTCATTGAGCCAACCGACGCCTTGGTACACAACTCAGATTCACTCGCTATAGAATATCGCACGATGGTCGAACTCTGTGCGCTCCATGCGTTGTGGATCATCGCGAAACGATCGGGTTCTCAACCATTGATCGACCGCTGCCTCAATGCTGCGGCATGGCACACGCGAGAACTCCAACCCGACAACGCGATCAATCGTCCATGGGCAACTCAGGTGTTCATCGCACTCTCGCAAACAAGCGATGATGTCGAACAAGCCCATCTCGCCCATCTTCATGCACAAACACTCATTCATAACACATCGATCAACTTGGGCGTGCCTGATATTTTGAGCGCACTGATTCTTCACGATGTCATTACGAATCTGGGTGCCATGTAGGTGCCGTCTTCGGCTCCTGCATGTCTTCTTACCCGAACCTCTTTACTGTACCGATTAAAAAACATGCAGGAGACTTCGTCACCTGCATGGCACCATTGCTGAAAAGATGTTGTCGATCAGTTGGCGGGCTGAGTCTTTCCGTTCTTGCGTGCAAAGAGCCATGTCCGCAGAGCTGCATTTGATGAGTACAACTTGTTCCAAACATCTGTATCTGGCTGATACTTTGTCGCCAACCCCGCAGCGACCAATCCCATAAACATCGGCTGAGGCATTAACGGGCGTGAAGTGAGTTCAGGATGGAACTGAGCACCGATAAAGTACGGATGCGTGATCGCATCATCGCCCATTGCACCCTCTGGGTCCGATGGGAGCTCCAAAATTTGCATGATGGGCTGTTCTGGATGTCGACCAGAAAAAATCAACCCGGCTGCTTCGAGTTTTTCGATAAACTCTGGTTCGACCTCGTAGCGATGGCGGAATCGCTCATGGATGGATCGTTTGCCACCGGCAAGGAATGCCGCAAGTGTATTGGGAACGATCTCAACATCTTGAGCACCTAATCGCATGGTGCCGCCGAGCCCTTCGATTTTCTTCTGGTCAGGAAGTTCTGAAATCAGAGGCGAGCCGCACATTGGGTCGAACTCGGTTGAATACGCATCCTTCATCCCAAGCACATTGCGGGCATACTCGATCACCGCGACCTGGAACCCAAGGCAAATCCCTAGAAACGGAGTGCCCGATTCTCGGCAATACTTCACCACAGAAATCTTGCCCTCGACCCCGCGTGAACCAAATCCACCAGGAACAATAACCGCGTCGTACTCACCGAGCCGTTCGAGCACATTGGCATCATTGATGTTGGTGGTATCAATCCAGTTGAGATTTACCTCGCACCGTAAATGAGCAGCACAGTGTTCGAGCGATTTTTGAATCGACGCATACGCATCCATCAGATCAGCATACTTGCCGGTGATAGCCACTTTGATAGAGTGTCTTTTTTCTGCGACTAAACCATCAACAAAGGTGGCCCATTGCCTACGGGCAACATCTTCTTGACGAACATCAACGCGATCATGCAAGTTGAGAATCGACAGAATTTCTCGGTCGAGTCCCTCGTTGCGAAGCTCATCGGGGATCGTGTAAATACTGTCCCGATCATGCATCGAAAACACACGATCCATAGGCACATTCGAGAACATGGCGATTTTTTCCATCACCTTGTGCTCGACAATATTGCTCGCCCTACATGCGATGATGTGAGGCTGAATGCCTGATTCCATCAGCCGTTTAATCCCAAGCTGGGCAGCCTTTGATTTTTGCTCGCCGAGCGCTTTGGGCTCGATGACATAGGTCAATGCAACAAAGCACACACTGCCCGGTCCTTCTTCAAAGGCGAGCTCACGCAACGCCTCGATGTAGAACCCGTTTTCATAGTCGCCCACGGTGCCGCCAACTTCGACAAAGACAATATCTGCCGGTCCGGTTCCATCACCACGCAATGCAAGCTCACGGAGCCTTCGTTTCACATCGCCGGTCACATGCGGAATCATCTGAACATCGCGCCCGAGATACACGCCCTGGCGTTCGCGATCAAGGATTTCTGAATAGATTTGCCCAGAAGTGACGAAGTTGTGCTTGGTCAGATTTTGATTGAGCATCCGCTCATAAGTGCCCAAATCCATATCGCACTCGGTGCCGTCATTAAGAACAAAGACCTCGCCGTGGCGATAAGGATTCAATGTGCCAGAATCTATATTCAGGTACCCCTCACACTTGATCGGAGCGACCCGTAAGCCTTTATCTTTGAGAACCTTGGCCATCGAGGAACTAAATATCCCCTTGCCAAGCCCTGACATGACCGTCCCAAGGATCACCACATATTTGTGATTGCCTTTTTTGTATCCATCGGGGATCGGCGAGTAGAACTCAGAGTTGGTCATCGAACGAACACCCGCCTGAACGAGCAGGTCGGTGCCGACGGGTTCACCTGGCTTAGAGCCAGTTGTTGAAGAGACACGATTTGGTGAATCTTGACCTGCGTCAGCGTCATTTGGATGGGGCATATCCGATCGTACCAACTCCGATGCCCATCGTGCAACCCGGTTGCGAGTTCTGATGAAAATCGTGTAAATTTATTGAGCCTGGCGGGCAACAAACGCCTGATAGTCCGCTGGGGTATCTATCCCCTTGTGGACAAATGGGGAGATCGCAACGGATATCTCCACCCCGGCCTCGATGGCTCGGAGCTGCTCAAGCTTCTCAATGGATTCAAGCTGCGAAATCGGCCAACTGACGAACCGATCAAGGAACCCCCGCCGATAGACATACAGCCCGGCGTGCTTGAGATATTCAGGGCGTGATCCATCGCGATCAAATGGAACTACTGATCTTGAGAAGTACAATGCTCGATGCACGCCATCGGTGGCTTTTCGAGTGACGACCTTCACCAAGTTCGGGTCTGAGACATCATCCCCAGATTGAATAGGCGACGCAAGCGTGCCCATCTCAACACCAGATTGAATATAGGCCTCAACCGCATCATCAATGAGCTTGGGGTTCATCTCAGGTTCATCGCCCTGAATATTGACGATAATGTCATCCTTACTCAGACCAAGGATTTGAGCTGTCTGAGCCAATCGGGATGTGCCATTCGGATGATCGACATCAGTAAGCACCACCTCAACATCATACTGAGCGAGTGCATCAACAATTTCTTGATCGTCCCCCGCCACAACAACCCGATCAAGCCGATCGGAACGGAAGGCCATCTCCACTACATGAGCAACCAAAGGCTTACCGGTTTCCGACAATAATACCTTGCGGGGTAATCGCGTTGAACTCAACCGGGCTGGGATGATAGCGATCACACCCATTGTTGTATTACCCTTTGAGTTCGGTGATGAGTACCTTGATCTGGTCTCGACGATCGCGCACATCACGGTAGTTGAACTGCTGGATTGCTAACGCTGCAGCGATCTTGTCAGCCCGTTGGGCGGCTTCAATATCACGATCTTTATC
>JAESSR010000034.1 GCA_016764015.1 Phycisphaerales bacterium | reverse complement strand
GATGGTGCCCGTCGGCGACGAAGACATCTTCGCCAGCGAGTGCCTCCGTATACTTTGCGATGGTCGCTTGGTCGTCGATGGTCCAAATTTCTTGCTTGATCCCATCGCCCATGTCCGCCGTCATGTCGGCATCGCGTGAATCCATGACGCTATGGACAATCTTGACCGCATCACCATTTTCATCGGGATGGAGTCCGAAGATTGGTGAGGACTGGCACTGCAGCGCATTCATGAGCGCTTTGCGATCTTCTTTGGGTCCTCCAAAGGTTTGTTCATGTGCGAGGATGCCGCCGCCGTCGCGATTGCCAAAGGCGACGGCGTCAAGCGTGACGGCCATGCCGCAGCGTTGGAATGGTTTGCCTTCAAACTCGAAGGATTGGCGGTAGGCAAAGATCGCGGGGGTCTCGCGCTGGGTGAGCACACCGGATTCAAGCATCAAGCGATAAGAATCGCCGGCCGCTTGGTAGGCAGAATCCGGGCCGAGCTCCTTGGCTGGTACATGAGGCAGATCGATCCCGACGGCATTGTGCTCGTTGCGATCGAGCAGGGCTTTTTTGGAAGCGAGATCAAGCACATCATATGGAGGTGCGATCAGCTCGGATACATCGCCTTGGCCCTGGTTATATTGAACAGCATTGAATGGATGGATTGCAGGCATCGGTGCCCTTTCATTGGCACGAGTGATTCATCGTGAATATCGAAATAGTCCCCAATGAGCGCTCGCTCATTGTCTCATCAATTATATGCACCAACTCGTCGATTCTCATCCAGATTCACCGAGAGTTGGGAGCTACGATCGTCCATGACAATGCCCAAAGCACTTGTGATCAGAACCGCCGGCACAAACTGCGATCTTGAGCTCTGCCGGGCGTTTACGCTCGCCGGCGCTGGGGTTGACCTGGTTCATATCGATGAACTTCTTGCCGAGCCGACCAAAATCGCTCAGTTTGATCTCATTGGGTTCCCCGGCGGGTTCTCCTATGGCGACGACATCGCGTCGGGTCGAATCAAGGCGATGCACACCCGAAAAGAGCTCATGCCCGAACTGCTTCAGGCTGTCGATCGAGGCGTGCCAATGATCGGGATCTGCAACGGCTTCCAGGTCATGGTTCAAATTGGACTTTTGCCAGGGACAGAGAATCACGATTCCTGTGTGGCATTGACCGACAACGATCATGGTCGATTCGTCGATGATTGGGTTGAGATGAAGCTCAATGCAAACTCGAACTGCATCTGGACGCAAGGGCTCAATGAGTACGCAGGTGATATCCTGTTCCCAATCGCGCATGGCGAAGGACGCTTTGTCACCAAGGATCAAGCAACGCTTGATCTCATCAAAGCCGGCAATCAGATCGCATTGAGCTATGGCACCGACATCAATGGTTCGGTCGAACAGATCGCAGGGATCTGTGATCCGACTGGTCGGATATTTGGATTGATGCCTCACCCTGAGCGGGCGCTCGAATGGAATCGGCATCCATATTGGACTCGGCTCGATGAGAAGACCAAGTCTCAATCGACTCCGGGGTTGAGTATTTTCACCAGTGCCGTCGAGGCGGTCGTACAACAAACGGTCTAAGAAAAGGATCACCACCAATGGGCGAAACAGCAGTGTACGCAGGGAGCTTTGATCCACCGACCAACGGGCATGTGTGGATGATCGAGCAGGGCGCTCGGTTGTTTGACAAGCTCATTGTTGCCGCGGCTCGGAATCCTGAAAAGGGATACACCTACGAGCTCGATCAACGCGTCGGGTGGCTCGAAGAGATCGTCTCCAAGCACGACAATGTTGAGATCGCCTCGCTGGAGAACGAGTTTCTTGCGCATTATGCAAGCCGAGCCAACGCGCGGTATGTGATCCGTGGCATCCGCAATGAGATGGATTACCAATATGAACGAGGAATGCGGTATGTGAACTCAGATCTGAACAGTCATTTATCGACGGTGTTTCTGATGCCTCCGCGCGAGTTGTGCGAGGTATCATCGAGCTTTGTCAAAGGCATGATCGGCCCGGATGGCTGGGAGCCGGTCGTCGAGCGGTATGTCCCGGCGTGTGTGTATGCCGATCTGCTCAAGGAGCATGGGTCATGAGTGAGCATATATCAGCGAAGACTCCGATCGAGGAGAGAGTCATCGCGATGCGTATTGTCACGATGCCGCGCGAGACCAATCCCTATGGCACAATCTTCGGCGGGATTATCCTCAGCTACATTGACCAGGCCGGGTTTGTCGAAGCCCGTCGGCACGGGAATCTTGATTGGGTGACGGTTGCGATGGACAAGGTTGAGTTTCATGAGCCGGTGTATGTTGGAGATATCGTGACATTCCTAACTCGCACCACTCGGCTCGGTTGCACCAGCTTGGATGTCCAGATCGAGGTCGAAGCCGAGCGCTTTGAGAGCCACGAGGTTGTTCGTGTGACGAGCGCGAAAATGACACTCGTCGGCATGTGCGATGGCAAGCCGTTCCCGTTCCGCGAGAGCCCATGTGCGAATCGAAGCCAACACGACGAGCGCGAGGCGTGAGCTTTGATACATTGGACAAGTTCCATTCCCCAATGCGGATGATGGTGATGCTCTCTGGCTCAGGCACGACGCTGATGAATCTGATCGAGCATATCAGCGAGGGCAAACTCGCAGCGACCATTCCCGTTGTGGCCGCATCAAAGGAATGCCTCGGGGCACAAAGAGCTCGCGATGCTGGGATCGAAACCCATGTCCACAGCGGGCGGATCGCAAGTGATGTGCTCGATGCGTTGTGTGATGAACATGAGATTGATCTGGTCGTGCTTGCTGGGTATTTGAAGCTCTTGCCGATGACTGATCGGGTGCGCCATCGTGTAATTAATATCCATCCTGCATTGCTCCCAGACTTTGGAGGCAAGGGGATGCACGGCGAGCATGTCCATCAGGCGGTAGTTGAGGCATACCAGCAAGGCAAGGTGACCGAATCGGGGTGCACGGTTCACTTTGCCGATGAAGAATACGATACGGGTTCGTCCATCGTTCAGTGCCGATGCTCGATTGAAGACGCTGATTGTGCCCAAAGCCTCGCCGATCGGGTGTTTCAGCTCGAATGCCAAGCATATCCCAAAGCGATCAATTTGCTGATTCAACGCAACGCCAAGGCTCATCTACGCGAATAACACTCCATGCTCATGAATATCTCTCGCTTCCTATTCATTCTTGTCATCTCATTCGCAGCTACCTGTTCGTTTGCCAACGCTGAGCCAAGCCCCGCGAGGCTCGAAGCATCTGGCATCGAAGCGATGGGTCAAGGAGAGTATGAACAGGCAGCGACGATCTTTCGGGAGTTGATCGAACTGCGTCCGGACTCATTCGTCGGTCACTACAACCTTGGTGCAGCACTTTCTATGCAGGGTGATGGGCAAGGGTCGGTCGGGGCGATGTCGCAGGCGATTCGGCTTGGGTTTACCGATCTCCGCCAGATTTCACGAGACTCCGATCTTGTAGCCTTCCGAGAGACCGCGTTCTACAACGAGTTGGTCGATAGCTGGCAAGAGATTATCGAAGTCAGGCGTCAAGATGATATTGACACCATCAAGCCTTTGATTCGCAAGAATCTTGAATCACGCACAGATACAACACTCAAGATCGAGTTGCTCTCCGCCCATGACCAGATCGCGACGGATCAAGCTCATGCGGAACTCAATCTGCTTGCGTCTTGGGCAACCGATGAACTATTCTCCGAGATTGGATCGCTTGAAGATTCGCCTTGGGTGGTGGTGGCATTGCCTGATCGCAGTGGGTTCGCACGCTGGGCGATCAGCACCTTTGGTCCCGGCGTGCAAGGGAATATCAGCTCGGTTGGTGGGGCGTACGAGCATCAAAAACGCCGATTGGTTGCCCAAGACCTGGGCGCAACGCTCCGCCATGAGTTTATTCATGTGCTGCACTGGCGGGATATGAATCGGCTCGGCCAAGCCCACGCGCCGTGGATTCAAGAGGGGCTCGCGTCGTTGGTCGAGGACTACGACATGCGTGGGCGCAGGCTCAAACCGGTCGCGTCGTGGCGGACTAATATTGTCAAGCGGATGAACGATCGTCATCGGATGCCTTCGATCGAGAAGCTCGCATCAACACACATGCAAGCGTTTACATCAAGGCGCCCATTGGCCAAGTATGCACAGGCTCGGACGATTATGTTGTATCTGCTCGATGAGAAAAAACTCGGTCAGTTTTATACTACATACACAATATTGTATGATGAAGATCCAACCGGGATCACGGCTCTTGAAACAACATTGGGCAAAGAAATTCGTGAGATCGAGAAGGATTTTCGAGCATGGGTCGATGAGCTTGAAACAGTCCCCGAGACCGGATCAGACCTTCGCGCAACGCTCGGCGTTGAGATCGAAGCAGGCACCGGCGATGGTGTGGTGGTCAAAGGATTATCAGGCAATGCTCGCAAACGCACCGGATTGCGCCTCGGATCGGTCATTACGGCAATCAACGGGCATCCGACCCGCGATCTCTTCGAACTCATCCGGATTCTGGGAAAATATGGGCCAGGGCAAACAGTGATGCTGCACCACCGCCGGGGCAAGGTGCACACGACGACACAGGTCAAACTCATCGCTCCGTAATGCTCTATTTGGTCAAAATCAGGCGAGAATCGTCCGGATTGTGTGCTAAAGTGATTTTTATTACACTTTGAGCCGTGCAGTATCAAATAAATTTGAGTTTATAAGCATATTGCGCTTGTGAGATTTTGAACCTGCTGATAGAATATCTGAGAGAGAGTTCTCGTGGGTTCGTGTTCTGCTTTGTTTCGCAGAACAATCGTGTGTGTTTCAAACGAGAAAATGGAGAGAGAAATGAACAAGTCAATCACAATGATCGCCCTTGCCGGGATCGCGTTTTCCGCTTCGGCACAGGATTTTAGTCTGTCAATTGCTGGGCCAACGAGTATCTCAGAAGGTGCTGTGTTTACGGTTGATGTCTTTGGCGATGCAAATGTTGGCACCCACATGCTTGGCGGCGGATTTTCGCTTGTCGCCACAGGTGGAGGAATCCTTATTCAAGACATATCGTGGGTTCCTTCCCAATGGTCAGCATTCAACACCGACAACGGATACGGCGGAAATGGCAACCACAACGGCGTGATCTTCGGGCAACTCGTCATCTTCGGCATCCCAGGATTCGATGTTCCAGCGGCCGGTTCAGATCTTGGGAACAGAATCGGGAGTTTTCAGATCACGCTCGAACCACAGGGTTTTGGGCAGTTGGATATGACACTGGTTGCTGCCGATCCATTCGCACTCCAAACGATCAGTATCGCGAACGGCGAGACTTTTAGCAGTGCCGACGGGAATCTCACGCTCAATGGTATCTCGGTCATCGTATACCCAACCCCCTCATCGCTTGCATTGCTCGGGCTTGGTGGTTTGGCAGCCGGTCGTCGGCGTCGATGAGTCTGGCTGATTAGCCAATCAATCAATGAGAAAACAAGCTCGTGGGGTCACACAGAGTTCGTTCAAAATAATGTAATCAACAAAGGAGAGAGAAATGAAAAAGTCAATCACAATGATCGCCCTTGCCGGGATCGCGTTTTCAGCTTCGGCACAGGATTTTAGTTTATCAATAACCGCGCCAACAAGTATCTCAGAAGGTGCCGTGTTTACGGTTGATGTCATCGGCGATGCTTCGGTCGGAACCCACATGCTCGGCGGCGGGTTCTCACTCGTCACCACTTCCGGAGAGAGCATCATCCAAGACATCGTCTGGATTCCTGCTCAATGGTCGTCGTTTAATACCGACAACGGATATGGCGGCAACGGCAGCCACAACGGCGTGATCTTTGGGCAACTTGTTATCCCTGATATCCCGGGATTTGATATTCCAGCTCCGGGTTCAGAGATTGGGAGTTCTGTGGGGAGTTTTCAGATATCGATCGGCTCGTTTAATGGTGTTGGCAGGTTGGATATGAATCTCGTCGCAGCCGATCCATTCTCGCTTCAGGTAATCGATATTGCTACAGGAGATTCTTTCAGTAGTGGAGATGGAAATCTGACACTGAATGGATTGAGTATCATAATCCCCGCTCCCTCATCGCTCGCTCTTCTTGGGCTTGGCGGTTTGGCAGCCGGTCGTCGGCGTCGATAAACGACTTCAGAAAAAGGAAATAGACCATGAAAAAGGCATCGCTACTCATCGCCCTCGCGGGATTGACAGCCGCAGCCGCTGCTCAGGATTTCAGCCTGAGCATCGCCGGTGCACCAACGACCATTGATGCTACGAACGGCGCGACCATCACCATCGACATCATCGGCGACTCGACGCATGGTGAGGTGATGATGGGGGGTCGGTTTTCTATGATTTCGGGGAGTGGTCTGATCTCCAATATGACTTGGACACCCGCGCCGTGGTCTGCGTTTAATACCGATGGCGGGTATGCCGGAAATGGAGATTATAACGAAGTTGCATTCGGACAAATTAGTCATCAAGGCCCACAGACAGCAGGCTCGCAACTCGGCATGGCGATCGGGAGTTTTCAGATTCAGATCGCAGCCGGGAGCTTTGGTGTGATTGATCTTGAAATCCTCGGCGGCTTGCCCTTTGCGCTCGAGACAGCATTCTGGCCATTCGATGGTTTTCCTACCGGTGGGGCGGTTGATGTGAGAGATAGTTCCAACGGCACCCTCATCCTCAACGGCGCATCAATCAATGTCGTTCCGGCACCATCGGCACTGGCATTGCTAGGTCTCAGCGGACTGGCCGCGAGTCGGCGTCGGCGGTAAAGCCTTGTACAGTTCATGAGTTCCATATCCCCGATCTGGGGATTTTTCATGGATTTGATTTATTTCGCCGAGGGTGTGCAACCGATCTCCACACTATGCAGTACATAGTATGGGTGGCATAGGCTGCCCCTTGGAGAACACTGATGAAACTTGAACGCGAACTCATGCGTGGTGCCGGGCCGACGGCTGTCTTGAAACTGCTCTCAAAGCATGAAATGTACGGGTACGAACTCGTCGAAGAACTCGCCAAGCAGACCGATGGCGTGCTGGCGATGGGGCAATCGACGCTCTATCCGATGCTGTATAATCT
>JAESSR010000033.1 GCA_016764015.1 Phycisphaerales bacterium | reverse complement strand
GGTGTTGATGATCGATTGGGGCGTGAGTTCGAGCCGATCGCAGTCGGCCTCGGTCAGCGAGAGGCACATGTACCCGCGGGCGACGGAGAGCATGAACGCGACGGCTTCGGGCGTGACGAACTGAGCGGGCAGCACAAAGTCCCCCTCGTTCTCGCGGTCCTCGTCATCGGTGAGGATGACCATCTTCCCCTGGCGAAGATCTTCGAGGATTTCCTCGATGGTGGCGAATGCGGAGTGGTCGGTCGTTTGCTCTTTTGTGTTTGGCATGGGGGGATGATAGAGCAGGGGGAGTGATTTGGCCGTAGAGTAGGGTATGAAGAAATGGAAGATTGGTTGTATTGTGGTGATAATTGTTCTTGGACTGCTCGTTTGGGCCGGTTCAGTTTTTCCGCCTTTTCATAATCCTATTACTCGTGTGATTCACATTCAAACGCTCGGCGGGCCAGTTCCGGTCAAGCTGGTCGTGCTTGATCCCACGACAGTCAAGCTTGAGTTCAGTCATTGGGATCCATTCCATCTGACGACGCTGACTTCGTATCAAGGTGGTGGATTTTGGGTGAGCGAGTTCTCGTATTCGCCATTGCTCATCGAGCTCGAGTTTTATCGCTCGAAGGCGACGCTTCGGGTTGAGGATAAAATTGATAGACAAGGGCGCAAGCACTTGGTGGGGACTTGGTCCGCACCAGATATTGATGGCGTCGGATTCAATGAGCTTGCGGTCACTCAGTTGCCAACCATGTCGTATGTCAACTGGTTTGATGACGAAGTGGACGCTTCGGAAGATTCAGCTGAAGTTGAACATTCCAGAGAGGCGATGAGTGGACTCTGGTTGCTCAACACCAAGAAGAAAGATCTCGTCGCACGGCTTGCGATTTATTCTTTGGGTATGACGGAGGCTCAGGGTTCGCCAAGAGTCGAAGCAGAGATCATCTCGTTTTGGACAACCAATCGTTTCTTTTCTGGGCGAGTGGATGGTAATTTGCTGCGGCTGGCGAGCTTCGAAAACGGTCGGCCTGAACTCATTCACGCTGAGCTTCAGTCAGATGGAACGCTTAAAGGTGATCTGTGGAGCGGGGACTGGGAGCATTTGTCCTGGTCTGCGATCAAAAAACCGGAGGCGAAGGTTCCGTGAGGGAGTTGGCCAATTGGTTGAGGCGTGGTAGAACTTGCGAGGCGGTTTGGCTGTATAGTGGGGTATGAAGAAATGGTTGATTGTCGCTTTAGTTTGCCTTGTTGGGTGTATCGGATACTTCGCTCTGTCTGTTTTCAGTAAGCGGTGGCCCATTGATCTCAGGGTGAATATTGAAACGCCTGGCGGTCCTCTTCCATTTCGGCTTGTTCTACTCCCCGATGGCCGAAATGACTGGATTGTGCGCATTTCACAAAATGGAATTCAACCGTTTTTTGATCAACTCAATCCCAATGAACTCGACGCCATCAAGGTTGAACACATAGCTGGGAGATTTATAGTTCAATTCCCCTACTATGACTCATTTATTTTACTTAATCGAGATATCAACGGTTCGAGGACTGGTGCATGGCATAAGTTTCGAGGTGATTCAGGGCCTGTACAAATACCATTGACAGCAGTTCAGCGGGGGCAATATTTTGACCCTATCGAAGATGCCGGCGAGCCAGCGGTATTCAGTGGTCGTTGGTCGGTTGATTTTGATTCCTCGGATGATCTTGCCATCGGCACTTTCACGGTTGATGAAAACCAGATCGCCAGCGGCACCTTCATGACCACCACCGGCGATTACCGATACCTCGCGGGCAGAGTCGATGGGAACCTGATGCGGCTGTCCACTTTCGATGGTGCACACGCGTTTTTGTTTCATGCCCGGATGCAAGACGATGGTTCGATCGAGGGGGATTTCTGGTCGGGCAACTGGTGGCATGAGACATGGACGGCTGTGCGTGATGATGAGGCCAAACTCCCCGATGCGTTTGAGCAGACGGTGATTGCGGATGAAGAGGCACTGGCCCAAGCGGTGTTTAAGGATTTGGAAGGCGAGCCGACGCGGGTGTTAGATGTGCTGGATGAATCCAATGATGGAAGAGGTGCGAAAGCTCGCATCATCGAGATCTTCGGGACATGGTGCCCGAACTGCAGCGATGCTGGGCGTGAGCTGGTGGCGCTCAAGGAGCAGTATGGCGATGATCTAGCGATTGTCGGGTTGGCCTTTGAGATTACCGAGGACTTCGATCGTTCGGTGGTACAAGTGCGTCGGCATCATGAGCACATCGGCAGCGACTGGCCGATCTTGATCGCGGGGTTGAGTGATAAGGACAAAGCGACGGCTGCGCTCGGGTTCTTGGATCAGGTGCGATCGTACCCGACGCTGGTGTTTCTCAACGAGGCCAACGAGGTGCAAGCGGTGTACTCCGGGTTCAGCGGCCCGGCGACGGGGGACGCGTACATTGAACAACGCGAACGGTTTGAGGCGTTGATTGACGGGATGATTGAAGAATAACTCGAAAACTTTGACAGGTACACAGATGTCGCGCATCTTGGCTGACTCTGGTTTTTTAGAGATCACTGCCAAGGAGAGGTTTTATGTTCAAATCTGCATGTATTGTTATTGTGTCGGGTGCTGTGTTGTTGCCGATGGGGTATGGGTGCTCGGCTCAGGATCGGCGATGCGATCAGCAGGCGAGCGTGTGTGAATCATTGACCTACCGCGAATCGCTCGAAGCCATTATGGAATCGGATCAGTTGTATCGTAATGCGATTTCCTGGGGAACGATTGACCCTGACGAACTGGCTCGGTTGAATGCGCTCGACGATGATGCCCATATGGCTGAGTTTATGAGGCGGAGTGCTGAGGGGATCAGTCTTGAGCCGGAGCTTAAGAAAGAGTTGTGGGAGAAGCAGATCGCGATTGATCGGGCCAATACGCATGAGTTGATGCGCCTCGTTGGGCAGTATGGGTGGCCGACGGATGAATCTGCGGGTGCGGGGTTCCCAAGCCCGGTGCCGGTATTGATTCATATGCAGATGGATGATGCCGAGTGGGTGCTGCCCAAGCTGCGTGACGAAGTGCTCGCGGGTCGGATGGAGCCCGGGCCGTACGCGATGATTTATGATCGCAAGCAGCAGCACGACGGGAAGCCTCAGTTATACGGCAAGACACAGGCGTTCGATGCAAAGACGCGGACGATCTTGGCGCCCGCGATTGTGAATATCGATGCGACGAACCGTGCGCGTGCAGAGATCGGGATGGAGCCGTTAACTGAGTATCGGATCACCGATGAGGCGACCTCCGCGGGGAAATGAGCTTTGGTGATTCAATCAGTCGCGCCATTTATCCTTGACGACATCGTACTCGAAGAGCACATGGGCGGATTCATCAATTTCTTTGCTGCTTGATGTGTTGAAGATGAAGATCAGGTGTCCTGATCCTTTTTCTTTGCGCGTCCACTGCCAGGACCAGGTCTCGGTGCCGTCGGAGTTGGTCATTTTTTTGGTTGGCTCGCCGAGGATTTGGAGGACATCTTCTTTGGTCGATGCGTGCTTGCGGACGCGTGAGAGATCCGATGGCTGGACATACGCCCCGTCGATCGAGC
>JAESSR010000032.1 GCA_016764015.1 Phycisphaerales bacterium | reverse complement strand
CGGATAGGGAAAGAAAGCTGGGGCGATATTGAAGCTCAGGAGACTGATCCGGCTTCACTCACCGGACCGGTTTGGATTGGGGCAGGGCGATGTGTACCAAAGGGGAAATCAGGGGTTGGCCCAGCCGTGCTGTGGGATGATCCAAAGGTGCGTCCAATACCCGATGAGGTTGATTGGAAAGATATCGAATCACTTTCTGTTCGCCCAGAACAACGGATTGATGAAGCTGCAAAGTATACTTCAAGCGGTATCAAAAGAGCCTTTGATATTGTGTTCGCATTCTTTGCGTTGTTGGTCACGCTACCGTTGTATCCGCTGATTATGCTGGCAATCATCATTGAGGATCGCTCCCCTGTTTTCTTTTCTCATGAGCGAGAGTCGATCAATGGAAAAGAGTTTGGGTGTATCAAGTTTCGGACGATGTATCGCAATGCCGAAGAGATGAAAGAGGAACTCCAGGATCAGAATAAAGCCGACGGCCCACAGTTTTTTATGGAACATGATCCACGAATTACAAAGGTGGGGACGATCCTAAGAAAACTCCAGCTCGATGAGTTGCCTCAGTTTTTCAATGTGCTCTTTGGGCACATGTCTGTGGTCGGGCCTCGCCCAAGCCCGTTTTCTGAGAATCAGTATTGCCCGGGTTGGCGCGAAGCAAGGCTCAGTGTCCGTCCGGGTGTGACGGGGCTCTGGCAGATTCGCAGGACACGATCAGACGGCGCTGATTTTCAGGAATGGATACGATATGACATCGAGTATGTCGAAAAAGCAACCTTCTGGCTTGATCTCTATATCATCTGGAAAACAATCACCATGATCCTCGCATCCATGTCTCGGCAGTAAAAGACATTTATAGAAGCAAGCACACCGAAAGGCCACCATGGCTCTCAAACCAAGAACAAAGCGGCGAATCATACTACTTGGTTCTTTGGCGGGCATTGTACTCCTGCTTATGGTCGGGTACTTTGTTGTTCGTCCGATGCAACGCAATCGAACCATCAACTCTATGCGTACTGAGGGGATAGCCGCAGCACAAGAGGGAAACCATATTGAAGCCGTCACGAAGCTTGGTCGATACCTCAATCAAGCAGAGACCCCTGAGCCCGAGTTGCTGCTGATGTTCTCACGATCGAGAGTAAAATGGCTGGCAAGTGATGGCGGGCATATCTCGATTGCGATCAGATTTTACCGTGATTATCTCGCTGTGGTGCCTGATGATGTTGTCGCAGCCAAAGAACTATTGCCTTTGTTTAATACAGCTCGGATGTCGATCGAGGCGCGGGATCTCGCTGTGAAGCTCAGAACAACCTTTGGTGATAAGTCTTCCCAAACACTCCAAGAAGAGATCACCGCACGGATGAGGCTTGATGAAGATGAGCAGGTAATTGATAGTCTTTTTGAGCAGTTGGTATCTCATAAGGATGCTGAGTTCAAGAACTTGTTTCAGTATGCCGTCTGGCTCGAAGAGAATGATCGGTTGGGGGATGCTCAAGAGTTTATCCATTCTATCGCTGGTTCAGAGGAGCACGATTTTTATGCTCAACTGATCGCTACCTGGTTGAGTTGGAATCAACTCAAGCCTACCGAGATCACCAATGAGGTGATCGCTTCATATGTCACAGAGATTACTTCTCTTATCGGAATTGATCCTTCGACTGGGCTATGGATTTCAGAACCCCAGTTCTTGGATTCTCAGGCTGTGACATTGATTGATACATTCTTAAATCGATGGCGCCGTCCAGATTTATCCTTGGCTGTTCGGCTCTATTCTGCACAAACAACCAAAGATACGGAAAGCATGATCTGGGCTGCACGCAGGTTGTATTGGACCAACCAGCTCGATGAACTTGCTCAGTTGGGAATAATGAATGCTGACGGGGATTTAGTTACCGATGTTTTAGGGTATCAAGTTCTGGCACTCGATCCTGACGAAGACGCCGATCAGATTCAAACCTTGCTCGAACAGCTTGATCTCATCGTCCTCGATTTCCGTTCAACAGCGTGGCATGAAACGATTGATGTTCTGGCATTGCTCGATGACAAGAAGTTCATTCAAGCACGCCAGGAGATGAAATCAGCGATTGGGCAGGTACCCAATGAGCCAACCTTCCGCCTTATCATGGGGGATATTCATTCAGGGCAAGGTCGGTTTGATGAAGCCGCGAATGAGTGGCTCGAAGCGCAGCGGTTTGCATTTCAGCCCGTTGGCGTTCTCCGGTGGGGCGATCCAATGCTCCGATTGATACAAGCGTATTCTCAGGCAGGGCGTTTAGGTGAAGCCATTGGGTATGTGAATGATCTGGTGAATATCGCGCCCCAGAATCCGGTCGCGATCATGGTCTGGCTGCAATCATACGCAGCATTGGCCCGGGCTGATGAACTTGATCGCGAAGCGATTGAACGCACATTAATCAACTATGAAAGTTCCGCCGATGCCCTTCCCGCTGATCAGCAGGCATTGATTGCTCCTCAAATCGCAACACTCTATGCCTCGGTCGGGAGGAATGATGCAGCTCGTGTTCTACTTGGCGCAGCCTTAGCCGCTTCACCACCCCAGCGAGTTGTGCTTGAAGTCCTTGAGATTGACCAGCGATATAAACTTGGCATTGCAGAGGCTGCGGGGATCGACACATCGGATCTTGCGACATCAACGCCCACAAGTGCACTGCGATATGCAATGAACATATACGCACAGAACCAAGATGTCGAAGAAGGGCTTGAGGTACTTGACCGAGGCGTAAGCCGCGCGGAAGAAGGTGATGCTCATCAATGGGCTCTGATGCGTGCTCGATTTTTAGATGTATCTCAGGATCCTCGTGCCCAAGAGGCGTGGTCGGTATTGCGTGAGCAGAATCCTGATGATATCAGTTTGCTGATGGAGATCGCAGAATCGAATGCAATCGGCAAAGACCTCGATGCTGTGAATGTGATTATTGATGATGTTGTCGAACGAACATCGACAGCCGGTCTTGCAATCCCATCGCGGATGAGATTAGCACGAGCCTCGGCGATTGTTCGACAGAGCCAAGTCCAAGAGGGTGGTGTCACCAAGAAAGCCAGAAAAGAAGCAATCGAAATTACGCGTTCGGTAGTCGCCAATCAACAAAATAATATTAAAGCACGGACCATGCTTGCCCGCTTGCTCGCTCTGAAACCCTCGCCAGCGATTGATCCTGCTGATTCATTCGAACCCGATATTCCTGGTGCAATTAGCCAATATATTAACATCTCTCGCCAGCACAAAGGGACTGCTGCGAGAGGGTATTTACTTGAAGCGGTTGATTTGAGCTTTGAAAGCGGTGATGTAGATTCGGCAAAGCGGTTTCTCATCGAGTTTAGCACGCGGTTCAAGAAAGACTTTGAAGGGCTCGCAGTTGTTGCTCAGAGACTGGAAAATATCAATGAGCTCGATCTCGCAATCGAAATATATGGGGATATCTACAGAGATGCTGACACGGCTGAGCTGATGATCAATGCCGGGCTATCCCTGGCCAATGGATATCTTGTTCAAGGTGAACGCCAACTTGTTCGGGCATTACTCCAAGATTTGAGCAGTGAGCCGGCGATGAATGCTGAGCAGATTTTTCGGCTGGCCTCGATGCATACAAAGAGTGGGTATCCATCCGAGGGCAACGAGATTGCCAACTCGGGTGAGTCCTATGGGCTCGATCCTGTCGATGCAATGTTGGTGTACGCTCGATACGCTGGTGTATTCGTCTCGCGTGAAGAATATGAGCGTGCTCTCAAGGAAGTTGTTGCTATTGATCAGACGAATGAAGAAGCCTGGACTTTGCTGGTTCGTAGGCTGATCCAAGAACAACGCTTCGATGAAGCGCAAGAGCTTGTTGCCCAAGCGAACGCTGCGATCCCGGAGAGCAAGAATCTGGAAGTACTCACCTTGCTCGCTCGCGGGGAGCTTGCCTCAGGGCGGATGTTGCTCGAATCAGGTGCGATAGAGTCGAACGAAATCATTGAGGAGGCTGTCGATCGGGTGGATGCATTCATCGCAGCCAAAGAAACATCATCGAGACAAGAACTCGTTTCGATGCTTACTTCAATGCTCGATAAGTTTGAACAGTTTTCGCCAATCCAGCGCTTTGCGCTCAGTGAGCTGAATGTAATCGGGGCCGATCCGGCACTCATCGCGCGATACGCCGATCGGGCAGCACGGTATATGCCTCAGGATTCACTGATCATGCGCATCGCGACCAATGCGTATCTTCGTATTGAGAAGCCAGTGGATGCGATCCGGGTGGGGAGACTCTGGCGAGCAAACGCGGTAGGGGCATCGATCGAAGCGGATGTTGTGATCGCCAAAGCCATGATTCAGATGGAGGACTACCGAAGCGCCTCAGATGCGGTGCGCAACTATGTAGCCGCAGCGCTTGCATCTTCAACGAAACCGATTAGTGCAGATGTGATCCTCGTCTATTCACACGCTCAACTGATGGAAGGCGAAGACCCACAGATTACCGCAGCTCGACTCTTGTCGTTGTTCGGCGAGGGTGACGCCTTGGTTAAACAGGTCTGGTTGAATCTCGCGACAGGGTCTTTGCCCACGCATGAAGAATCAGCCCAATGGCTTGAGGTCTTAACCGAACATGCATCGGAAGATGAGCTACCCATGATCGGGAATGCTTGGCTGATTGTGATTGATCGGTTCAATACGCAGCGATCTGACTACGCGCAAAAATCAATTGACATCTTTGAGAAACTGCTCGAATCACAAGAACCAACGCCTGAGATTCTGAGCACCCTCGCACGCGGATACGCGGCCCTCGCGCAGGCTCAGAGCGAAGATTCGGAGCGGGACACTCATTTTCAGCATGCTTCGCAGCTGATGGATCAAGCCGACGAGTTGAATCCGACGAATCTGGGGTATCTCTCAATGGCTGCTCGGTATGCCACGATGACGGAAGATTTTTCAGCTGCTGAATCTCGGTATCGGATGCTGCTCAGCCGCGAGATCAATCCAGGCGGGTTCTTGGCCTCCATCCAAAATAACCTGGCGATGCTTATCGAGCGTCAATCGTCTGATCCCACAAAGCTCGCCGAGGCGCTTGATCTGAGCACCAAGGCAACGACAGCTATCGATCTCTCCGCATTCTGGGGCACGCGAGGGTGGGTTGAACTGGCACTCGGGCAGCTCAACGAAGCGGAAGTTTCGTTTGAGCATGCAATCAATAAAGAGCAAAGAAGCATCGAAGGCTGGGTTGGATTGGCGATTGTCCAGCATCAACTCGGGGAATCGCGTGTTGAAGATGCAACTGAGTCGTTTGCTCGCGTCCTATTGCTTGTTGAAGGATCAGAAGCAATCGCCGATGATTTGCTCGAACGCCTTGAGCAACAAGGACGATCTGAATGGGCTGCGGAGTTGAGTCGGTAAGAAGGCATGAATACCGAGAATCTTTGCTCTCGCGTTTCGTTAAGTGTTGCGAAAACTTTTCTGACTGAATAGGCCTAGAGCGGATTGATTACAAAAAGATTGTTGTTTC
Source organism: Phycisphaerales bacterium (assembly GCA_016764015.1). Next base: position 14,823 of record JAESSR010000032.1, on the reverse strand, counting down.
GATAGCCGATGATGAGGGCAATCAGTTAGGTACAACCCAATCCAGGTAGTCGATGTTGCCTTTGATCTGATCTGGTCGGTCAGTTTGACGATACCAGATTAGTTGATGGTTTCTGACGCGATTACTTCGAGCACCTGCGCGAGGTGTGATTGCCATGAACCCAGCGGACCAACGAGCTGGGTTGAATCAGAAATATCCAGTGTGGAATATCCAGGGCGAGCAGCCGGGCGAGGGTATTCATCAGATGTGCATGGATGCACTGTACAGTGAAGCCCGGCTATCCGAACAATTTCACGAGCAAACTGATGCCAGGTGCATTCGCCTTCGTCTGTCAAATGCCAAATGCCTTGGGCACCATTGAGATACAGCGCGAGTGATGATTCAGCAAGGTGCTGGGCGCTTGTTGGGCGTCCGCGCTGGTCATCGACAACACGGAGTTCATCGCGAGATGCAGCCAGTCCTCGGATCGTTCGGACAAAGTTCGTGCCCCAGGGCGCATAGACCCAGCTTGTTCGAATCATAATATGCGAGGCGTCGGATTCTGCGAGCTTTGCTTCACCGATTGCCTTCGATCGTCCGTACGCGTTGATTGGATCGATGGGGGAGTTGATTGCATATGGTGTGTCGGCATCCCCTGAGAACACATAATCTGTGGAATAGGAAATTAAGGTTGAGCCTATGGATTTGCAGCACTGGGCTATCTCGGCGAGTGCCTCGGCGTTTGCACGGGTTGCTCCTTGCTCATCCGTTTCTGCACCGTCGACATCGGTCCATGCTGCTGCATTGACAACCAGGTCGAACTCGTCACTGATTGAGTTTGTGATTGTGGATGGCTCCATTAAGTCAAACTCAGGGCGGGATCGTCCGACACAGGGAATCTGCTGATTCTTGAGCAGTTCCATCCATGATCGTCCGACCATGCCCGTCGAACCAAGCACGAGCACTCGGTTGGGCGATGCACGGTGTTCGCCAACAGATTGGCTCGGTGCATCCATTATTTATGCTCGACTTCCCACGGGAACCCCGGGAATGCGTCGGGCGTGGTTCGTTCTTCGTCGGGTGCTTGTGGGTTGTAGCTGTGGGTCACATAGTAGAGAAGCCCGGCTTGGGTTGGGCCAATAGTTGCAGCGCCGTGCCAGAGCGGCGGGGGGATAATGACTGTGCCGGGTCGTTTTTCGCCGATCACGATCGACCATGCCTGCTTGGTGTCTTGGTTGTATACACCAACCTTGAGATGCCCGATGAGCCCCATCCAGAAATCAGTTTGGAGCGAATGGCGGTGCCAGGCCTTGACCACCCCTGGGTATTGGATTGAAAAGTTGACTTGGCCATCCGGACCCATTACGCCTTGGAGCTGGTTCATGAGCGACCACCCACGATCGTCCGTGAAGTGATTTGTTGGCACAAAGACAGGTTTATTCTGTACTTTGGCGACTTCGAATGCTTCGACAAGCGGTATGCTCAGAATCTCAGGTTGATCTATTTTCATGACGGATATGCCCTCGTGGTCACGATGGTGATTGAGCCAAATGGTAGGCCTGAGACTGGTTTGTTATCGGAATAATAAGCAGATACAATCTCACGAGATTCATCGGCTCGAACGGGTAATCTCTTTGGAAAACAGTGTGTATTTGAGGATCATGAGGCTCTAGATAACCGATATGATAAGTGATTCAGTTCTCGAATAGGAACCATGGTCAATACACTGCTCAACGAGCACGATCACATCGAGTGTTGAGAGGCATTGCCAGAATATTCTATGGAACACCAGACTCATCAAAGTGATAAAAGGTTTGAGTTGGCGATCGTAGTGCTCAACTACAAGACGCCCGGGCTTGTGATTGATTGTCTAGAATCACTCGACGGTCAGGTTGATCCAGGATCACAGGAGGTTGTCGTTGTTGACAACTGTTCAGGTGATGACTCGCCGGATCAGATCGAGGCAGCGATCCAGTCAAACAACTGGGGCTGTTGGGCTCGTGTGGTGAGATCACCTGTGAATGGGGGATTCGCAGCCGGGAACAATGTTGGGATCAAGGCGACTGATGCAGAGGTCTATATCTTGCTCAACTCTGACACAATCGTGCGTGATGGCGCGATCAAGATCATGATGGATACACTCGAAGAGCACCCCGAGATCGATATACTTGGGCCTCAGCTTGAGTGGCTTGATGGTGGGCATCAGACTTCAACTTTCCGATACCGTACGCCTCTTTCAGATTTGCTCTATGCTTCTGGATTAGGAATATTTTGGAAGCTATTTCCAAAGCACGAAGTCGCTCGTGAGTTGCACGAGTTCACACTCGGGCTTGATTGGGTGAGCTTTGCATGTGTTGCGATCCGGAGCGAAGTTTTTCAAGACGCAGGGTTTCTTGATGAGCGGTACTTCATGTATTATGAAGATATGGCAATGTGCAGAGAGGCTACCAAAGCGGGATTCTGGATCGCTTATCAGCCCGATGCGCATGTAGTTCATCTAAGGGGTGGGTCTTCCCCTGTAAAAGAACAAACAAAGAACCGTAAGCGTCGTCCGGCATATTACTATGCTGCACGATCACGCTATTTGCGTAGTTTTTACGGCGTTAGCGGCCATGTATTGAGCAACTTGCTTTGGCTGGCAGGTTGGTTTGTGAGTATGCTCCGTGGAAGAGCGGGAGCAGTAAAACTGGAATGGATTGACATCTGGAAGTCTCCAAAGCATCAAGTGCAGATCAGGGCTGGAAGATGAGTAGCTCGCTTCCAGATTTTATCATCATGGGTGCCATGAAATGCGCGACAAGCTCGTTGCATGACCAGCTTGAGTCTCAGCAAGGGATATCCATGACCGATCCCAAGGAGCCAAACTTCTTTTCAGATGAAAAGAACTGGGCGAGGGGGACGGCGTGGTATGAGGCACTTTTTTCTACAATGCCAACTCAGGATTTGAAGGGGGAGTCATCGACGCATTACACCAAGCTGCCGACCTATCCTGACTGCGCCCAAAGAGTCCATGATGCACTGCCAGACGCGAAACTGATTTATGTCATGCGTGATCCTGTTGAGCGAATCGTGTCGCAGTACATCCATGAGTGGTCGATGCACACAATTGTGGATGGTTGTAGCATAGATGAAGCGATCCATCGGTATCCGATACTGATAGAGTATTCGAAATATGCGTATCAACTCGAGCCGTATATCGAGCGATTTGGGAGTCGCTCGATACTTCCGGTGTTCTTTGAACGAATGACGGCAATGCCTCAAGATGAGCTCAAACGGGTAGTCAAACATATCGGACACGCGGGCGCATTCACTTGGGAAGACACTGCTGCGAAGAATGTTTCTTCCCAACGCCAGCGAAGAAGTCCGGTGCTCAATAGCGTACTCGAGAATCGGTTCATCCAAGTTGTTCGGCGCACACTCATGCCAGAATCACTTCGAGCGAAGATCAGGTCTCGATGGGCAATGAAGGAAAGGCCTGAGCTATCACCAGAGTCACTTCGGTATCTATATGCTCAACTTGATCCAGATTTACAACAACTGGGTCAGATGCTCGGCATCGAGTTGAGTTGTGCTGGTTTCAAAGAACAAGTTATTGCGGGCGCAGCGCCTGAGTTGGCGAGGTCAAGTGATGAGTGAGCACAACGATATACAAATACAGGTCGGTATTGTTGCGATTGGCCGAAATGAAGGAGATCGACTCAAACGATGCTTGGAGTCTGCTGTTGCTCAAACCGATCGTGTTGTCTATGTCGATTCAGGCTCAACCGATGAATCTGTTGCATTTGCAGAATCAATCGGTGTTGAAGTGGTCAATCTTGATACATCAATTCCCTTCACCGCTGCTCGTGCACGAAACGAAGGAGTTGCTCGGCTTGTCGAGCGATGGGATGGGGTAGAGTATGTGCATGTGCTCGATGGAGACTGCGAGTTTCAAGAGGGCTGGATTCAGATCGCCTATGAGTTCATCCGTGAGCATCAAAGAGCTGCGGTCGTATGTGGACGAAGAAGAGAGCGGCATCCAAAAGCATCAAAGTACAATCTATTGTGTGATCTCGAATGGGATACACCAATAGGTACCGCACGATCCTGTGGCGGGGATGCGCTATTTTTACTCAAAGCCTTTCATGAAGTCGGCGGGTATAACCCGTCAGTAATCGCAGGCGAAGAGCCAGAGTTATGTGTGCGGATCAGGAGCAAAGGCTACACAGTGCATCGGCTCGATCACGAAATGGTGCTTCATGATGCTTCGATGACGAAGTTTAGTCAATATTGGAAACGAGCAAAGCGAGCAGGGCACGCGTACGCGCAGGGCGCAGATATGCACGGAGCTCCACCTGAACGCCATTGTGTGAAACAGACTCGCTCAGCAATTATCTGGGGATTGTTATTTCCATTTCTTGCTTTCTTGTTTGCTTGGTCGACACTGGGGCTCTCTATCCTTGCATATTTTTTGCTGGTCTGCGTGCAGGGTTGGCGCATTCGGGCGGGGCAGATAAAGATGGGCAGATCAAAGCAGCACGCGGCTTTGCTTTCGCGTTATATCATGATCGCCAAGTATGCACAGGCGAGCGGTGTGATGCTGTATTGGTATCGTAAGATCATGAAGAAGCAGGCAACTTTGATTGAATACAAAGTAGGATAATACATTGCTTAGAAGAATCGTTGCAGAACTTGTGATTCAGTTTTTACATTGTGATTATCGCACCATTTGAGCAAAGTGTAAATTGCCCAAATTCTTGTCCAATAAATTGTTCCGGGCTGGCCGAGGAACTGATGCCAAATATGCTCCACAGCAATGGGATTTAGTCCAATCGCATTGTTCCATGACTTGTTCAGTAATACTGAGGCGACTTCGTGTTTTAACGAGGTTCGAATCCACTCATCAAATGGAAATTCAAATCCTTGTTTCGGGCGGTCAAAGGCATCTTTTCCAACTGTTGCCTCTGCAATTGATCGTAGCAAATGCTTTGATCCAAGTTTTTGGAATCGGAGATGGTCAGGAAGTTTCGATAGTTCATCCGATAGAAAGGTGTCGACTAGAGGGACTCTGATTTCTAAACCGTGTGCCATGCTTACTGAATCAGTGTCGCGGAGCAATCTGTCGCCTAGAAAAAGTTCTGATTCTAGGGTGCTGGTTGTTTGAAGCGGTGAAAGATTTGACACTAATCTTTGAAGATTTGTAAATCTATCAGGAGCAAGGCCCCATGTTTTGTTGAGTGTGGATTTTTCATTGAGCAATGAGTTGATAACTTGAGGAGAGAAAAGCGCATATTGCAATTGATAGAGTTTTACAGGGCAGTCGATTGCTTTAGGAAGGAGTTTGATTTTAGCATTAATAGAATATTTATTTCCAAATACCCATGATGGAATACAGCTCACAAAACACGATGACCATTTGATCCATTTGGCAAGTCGCATAAGCATTGGTATACGGGCGAATGATTTATAACCGCCAAGAAGTTCATCGCCTCCTGTGCCGGCAAGAGCCACTGTTAGGCCCGATTGGATAGCGGCTCTACTGACAAACCAGTTATTGATTCCATCAAATGAGGGTTGGTCAAGCGCGGAAATTGCATTATCAATATCACAAAGCATTTCATTGGAGGTGACTTTGACAGTTTGATGAATGGAGTTTATTTTTGAGGCTATCGCTTCGGCATATACGGATTCATCAGATTTTTGCTCATTAAATCCAATAGTTAATGTTTTGATTTCCTGTTCTGATTCAGTCGCCATTATTGCAATAGCGGATGAATCAATGCCGCCGGAAAGGAAAATTCCCATTGGTACATCTGTATAAAGGTGCGACCTGACGCATCTGCGAAGTTCTTGGGCGGCATTCTCAACGGTTGTAGCTTCCCCTTTTTTTGGCGAAGAGTTCCAAAAATTAGTTATAGAAATATTTATGTCAGATTTGTCAAAGAGACCAAGTGAACCACGAGGGAACTCATTGACATCTCGAATTAGTGTCATCGGGGCTGGGATGAATCCATTCCATAAATAGCTATGCACTCTCGCGGTATTAGTTATAGGAGATGCAAATCCAGCCTTGAGAAGCGATCGCACTTCCGAGGAAAATGCAATGGCTTTTCCATCATTGATAGTTGTTGTGTATAATGGCTTAATGCCAAATCCGTCACGACCAAATATAGCTCGTTCATTTCGAGGATCAAAAATAACAAAGGCAAACATGCCTCTTAGTTTAGATACAATAGAATCGCCCCATGTAAGATACCCGCGGAGTATGACTTCGCTATCGCCAGTGGATAAAAATGAGTTGCCTTCATCTTCGAGTTTCTTTTTGATTTCCTTAAAATTGTATATCTCTCCATTAAAAACAAGGCAAACGCCTGTTTTTTCATCAACCATTGGTTGGCTGGAAACTTCTCGAAGGTCAATGATTGAAAGGCGTGTGTGGGCTAGGATAGCGCCATAATTGTTGTTATCTTTGGTTGATTGCCATAGTCCGTGGCCGTCTGGGCCACGATGTAAGATTGCTTTCATCGCTGTAGCGACCCGTTTGTCATCGCTTTCTTTTATTTTTCCAACGATACCGCATATGCCACACATAAATTAAATTCCTGTACTATACTTGATTATGAGAGTTTTAAGTTTCATAGCTTCATTTTCAATTGAATGTTGCCGATTTACTTCATGGTGACCGTTTAATCCCATCTTAGAAAGTTGAGTAAATGGGAGTTGAGCAAAGTTCTCAAGCGATTCTGCGAGTTCAGGTACACTGCCAGATGGAATGAGCCACCCGTTTTCTCTATGGTGGACTAGTTCTGGGATGCCAGCAATTGCAGATGTGATTGCCGGTCGCCCCATACCCATCGCTTCCATAAGAACAACAGGGAGTCCTTCGGCAAAGCTTGGTAAAACTATGGCGCAACTCTTTGCAATTACAGATCGGACTCCTTCTCCCGATAATGATCCGTGAACGTTAATGCGATCATTGAGTTTAAGCTTACTAATGAGATTCTCAATTTCGTCACGCATCTCTCCATCACCGACAATATGGAGTCCAATATCTGCTCCTCCCTCGACAGCCTGAACGAACCCGTCAAGCAATAGTGGGAGGCCTTTTTGTGCAGAAAGTCTCGCGACAATGCATAGGTATCTGCGATCATCGGAGGGTAGTGGTTTGATTTCTAAAAAAGAATTATCAACAGCGCATCGGACTATATGAATATGTTCCCATTGTGATCTTGGTGTCCATCGCATAATTTGAGCTGAACAGTATGAGGTAATCGCAGTGACGAATGCAGATTCTGATACAACACCACCTATATCCCACTTAATGGTGTTGTCGAACTCGTCTGGGCCATGGTAAGCAATTGAATATTCAGGACCGCCTAAGCGGCGACACAGGCGAGCAACGATTGCACCGTTGGTGCCAAAGTGAACCCTCAGGTGTTGGCTTTCGTGAGTCTTGCAAAGCTCAGCAAGAACAGATGCTTCTGCAAAATATCCTATAATTTTCAAAGGCTTGTTGCCTTGCGTCCAAAGTTGTCGAAGGAATCTGATTTGACAAATGGCACGAAGAGGATTACGGGAGATGCGGGTGATGAGTTTGGAAGTAAATGAAAAAAATGATAATTCCAATAGCATGGTAGTCATTTTCAATTCTTCGTTATCAGCGTCATCCACGAGCTGTTTTGGACTTCGCAGACTTAGTCGTTGAATGATAAAACCCTGTTTTTCTAGTTCTAATATTTCACGTCGTATGAAGGTGTGGCTGACAGCTGGGTAAGTATTAGTGAAATAAGTGATTCTCATGATGATGATAGTTGGCTTAGCCGGGGGGCAGGTTATGAATCGAAAAGGGTACCGCGGAAAAAATCTCTGGATTTTCTTATTGAAAGCGACACACAGAGTTGAGTGTAGGATTTATCGGATAATTGTATCCCAAAGATCGATGATCTGAGAAATACAGTGCAATTTGGATGCAAATTCAACTGGTTGAGTTGGCGAACAATCGTGATCGAGTCGATAATCTGGGGGTAGCCGCTAGAAAACGGATCGAAGATGAGTTTGATCTGGTATTTAACGCTCAGCGTATCGTAGATGTGATGACATCGAAGGGGTTGATATGAATGATTCTGAGCCGAAGACCAAAGATTTGAGTCGGCGATATCTACTCGTCACGCCGTGTCGAAATGAAGAGGATTATCTCCAAGTCACGATCGATTCGATCGGTGCACAAACAGTGTTGCCCGCCTGTTGGGTGATCGTGGATGACGGCTCGACCGATCGTACTCCAGAAATATTAAAGGCAGCATGTGAGAAATATCCATTTATCAATGTAGTCGAGCGTGCGGATCGCGGCGAGCGTGCTGTTGGACCTGGGGTCATTCAAGCTTTTAACGACGGACTCGATTCGATCGATCTCAACGAGTTTGATTACCTCTGCAAACTCGATGCCGACCTTGGGATTCCGGAGACCTACTTTGAGAACATGATGATTGAGATGGAGGCTGATCCGTTGCTGGGAAATCTCTCGGGGAAAACTTACATCAAGGTGAGTGGAGACCGATGGGTCTCTGAGCGGATGGGCGATGAAAACGCGATTGGGCCCGCGAAGTTTTATCGTCGAGAATGCTTTGAGGAGATAGGTGGATTTGTGCCTCAGGTATGCTGGGATGGAATCGATGGGCATGTGTGTCGGATGATGGGTTGGAAGGCGCTTTCACTCGATGTCGAAGCATGGCGATTACAGCATTACCGTCCACATGGAACATCGTATATCAGTGTCTGGGAGGGCCGGAAGCGATGGGGGCTTGGGAAGTTTTTCATGGGGTCTTCATTGCTCTATATGATTGGAGTCATGCTATTCCGAATGGTCGAGCGCCCGTTCGTGGTTGGTGGAGTTGGGATATTTGTTGGCTATCTCAATGCTTGGCGTAGTGGAATGAAGCGGTATGGAACTCCTGAATATATCAAACATCTTCATCGATATGAGTTTGATTCACTCGTTTTCGGAAAGCGTCGCGCCCTCGCTCGATTTAACCGCCGTCTTGATGCTCAGAGAGCATTATGATGGGGAGTACCGATGATACGACGACATCTCGTACACAGCTTTTTGGTGTGTCTATTGACTGCTTGACTGAATTACAAACAGTTGATCTCCTCTCTGAACGATCTTCGCAAGGAATCGGATCGGTTGTTGTCACAGCCAATCTCGATCATCTTCGCCGATGCCGAAAAGATAAAGATTATCGAGATTTGGTAGCCGAAGCTGACATCGTTGTTGCGGATGGGATGCCTTTGGTTTGGGCATCGAGGGTGCAGGGTGGCAACCAAATTCTGGAGCGAGTAGCCGGCTCGACGATGATGTTCAGCCTGTGCCAACGCGCTGCGGATGATGGGCTTTCGATTTATTTGCTCGGTGGATATCCAGAGGATGTAGCCTCGCAAGCGGGCGAAGCGCTCAAATTAAAATATCCCGGGCTACAAATCGCTGGAACACATTGTCCTGCGTTTGGGTTCGAACACGACAAAGAACAATTGGATGCGATTGCCCAGATGTTGCGATCTGCATCGCCGGATATTGTCTATGTAGCACTCGGATCACCGAAGCAAGAAGTGTTGATTCGTACCCTGCGAGATATACTGCCCGATGCGATTTGGATTGGGATCGGGATCAGTTTGAGCTTCGCGATCGGAGAGGTTCAGCGTGCGCCAGTGCTGCTTCAGAAACTCGGGCTCGAATGGGTTCATCGATTATGCCAAGAACCCAAGCGTTTGTTTCGTCGATATATCATCGATGGGTTACCGTTTGCCGCGATTCTGTTTGCGAATGCTCTTTTCAGCCGTGTTTCGAGAAGTTCCGTCCGGTATGATGAATAGGATCAAGCATTGAGTCTGATTCAATCACACAAGGCATGATGCATGAAACCGGTTGCACAAAACCTCGCAAGCAAGATCCAATCGAAGACATCGGTTGTTGGTGTCATCGGGCTTGGGTATGTCGGATTACCACTGGCCGATGCGTTGCACACCGGCGGGCTCCGAGTCATTGGTTTTGATATTGATCCATCGAAAATCACCGATCTCGATAATGGGGTGAACTATCTCAAGCACTTAGGCAGTGAGATGACCCAACGGCTGAGTTCTTCTAAACGGTTTGAGGCAACGACAAGCTTCGATCGGCTCGATGAACCCGATGTGATTATTGTGTGTGTTCCTACACCAGTAGGAAAACATCTGGAACCGAATCTCGACTATGTTATCGATACAGCAGTGGCCATCGGGAAAAAGCTTCGTGAAGGACAGTTGGTCGTACTTGAATCGACCACCTACCCCGGTACAACGGCCACTGAGTTTCTTCCTGCTATTCTTGAGAGTGCTCGGTCACACGATCGCGGAGCGTTTGCAGTTGGAGACAATTTATTTGTCGCTTTTTCACCCGAAAGAGAAAACCCCGGAAGCACATCACACACAACTACGACAATCCCCAAACTTGTCGGTGGACTCGATCCCGTTTCAACCGAACTCGCATGCAGTCTTTATGCTCATGGCGTAAAGGAAGTCGTCCCCGTCCCCTCTGCTGAAATAGCAGAGTCAGCCAAGATTCTTGAGAATGTATTCCGTGCGGTAAATGTTGCGTTAGTCAATGAACTCAAAGCAGTGTTCGACACCATGGGCATCGATATCTGGGAAGTGATTCAAGCAGCTTCGACCAAGCCCTTTGGTTTCATGCCTTTCTATCCTGGGCCAGGTCTCGGCGGGCATTGCATTCCAATCGATCCTTATTACCTCTCTTGGAAAGCGCGTGAGCATGGGTGCGCGACGCGTTTTATTGAACTCGCAGGCGAGATCAATCGTGCGATGCCTCAGTATGTGATCGAGAAAACGACCCAGGCACTCAATGGCGAATGCAAATCTGTCAAGGGATCAAATGTGTTTGTTGTCGGATTGGCATATAAACCCAATGTGGATGATGTGAGAGAATCTCCAGCAGCTGAGATTATCGATCTGCTCATCAAACAAGGCGCAGAGGTCAGTTATCACGATCCGCATGTCGATCGGTTCCACAATATGCGGAACTATGCAATCGATATGCACTCGGTGGCACTGAATCCAAAGACCCTTGAAGCAGCTGATTGTGTCATCATTGTCACAGATCATGAGAGGATCGATTGGGCAATGATCGGCGAGCATGCCAAGTTGATTGTCGATACCCGCAATGCGATGGATGGATTACAAGGTGTGAAAGCACGGATTGTAAAATCTTAACACACTGTCTTCTTCGTGTATAATACTGACAAAGCCATAGTCAGTACAGCGAGGAACAAGCAGTGATTCAACCAATTGATTTACGATCTGATACCGTCACCCGACCAACACCAGAAATGCGCAAAGCCATGGCCAACGCGGAGGTTGGCGATGATGTCATGCGGGCTGATCCTACGGTCATCGAACTTGAAGAACGGGCAGCGGGTCTGTTCGGAAAGGATGCGGGGTTGTTTGTTCCTTCGGGCACAATGGCCAACCTGCTTGCGATTTTGGCGCAGACATCACCGGGTGATGAAATACTCACGCATAAAGAGAGTCATATTTTTTACTACGAAGGCGGAGGGTACGCAGCCGTTGCTGGTTGTAGCATGAAGTTTGTTGATGACAGTGATACCGAAAAGAGCGGAGTATTGAGTGCTCGGTCTTTGGAGGCAGCAGTTCGCCCATCAGATATACATTTTCCAAGCCCAAAGTTATTCACGATCGAAAACACCCACAACCGTGGCGGCGGCGTGGTCTGGCCGATGGATACGCTCAATGAGACATGTGCCTTCGCTCGAGATGCTGGGCTTCGAGTTCACACTGATGGTGCTCGGATTTGGAACGCTGCTTGTGCCCTCGGCGTAGATTTAAAATCATTGGCAGCCAACACGGACACACTCTCAGCATGCCTGAGCAAAGGGCTCGGGTGCCCGGTTGGGTCAGTGTTGGTGGGGGATCAAGAGACCATCGACATTGCCAGACACAAGCGAAAAATGCTCGGCGGCGGTATGCGCCAAGCCGGGATTCTCGCAGCCGCCGGCCTCTACGCACTCGATCATCATCTTGAACGACTCGAAATCGATCACACACACGCCAAAGCGCTGGCATGCGATATTGCAGAGTGCTCAATATTTGATTTCGATCCAGATGCCGTAGAAACAAATCTGGTGTATGCCAAGCTTGCAGACCAAGCCATAGCCGAGGACGGGGATGCTTTTGTGTGGCAAGATAAGTTCGAGGATGTCGGCATACAGTGCTACGCAGAGAGTTCGGGGACAATTCGGTTTGTAACACATCTCGATCTTGACGACGAGATGCTCAAAGAAGCCGCAGCACGAATCAAATCGCTCTGCAGCTAGTCACTTGTGTAGTAGAAATAAAAAAGCGGGTGGACGGGCTCGAACCGACAACATTCAGCTTGGAAGGGCCATCCGCTTTCAGCCATAAAACGCTAAGTGACGATACCACCAACGGTTGAAGATTGCAAGTCATGCGGCCATTTGCGAGGTTTTGCGACCAGTTCGCGGAGAAGCGCGGTCAACACCGCGCAAATCACCACGCTGAAGGGCTGGTTGGATTCACAAAGAACACATCGGCCGTATCGCATGTGGTGCAGATTGAGGAGAACTCGTCGCGTCGCTTCTTGGTCTTCATGGTCTTCCCGCACGCCGGGCAGATGTTCTTGATCCTGGTGTTGCCGTCGCAGTCGTGGCATTTGAAGTAGTACGATCGGCCGTACATAATCTCGAGGTTGGTCGATTGGCAATGGGTGCAAAGGAAGATCGGCTTGCCCTTGTTTGCCGGGGTGGGCTTGGGTGGAGCCTGTACCGCTATTGTCGGCGGTGGGGGCGATGCGGGTGCAGGCTTGAGCGGAGCGTGGCGGGATACGAGGAACTGCGTCACTCGATCAAACTCTTCGGGGTGGAATGAATACATACCCCAGTTGCCGTCATCGGCCGTGGTGATTTTCGCACCATTGAGATGCCGATCGATGATGCTGGTGACCTGATCGGTGATCTGGTCAGCCTTGTGCAACTCGGGGATGGATTGCTTCGGGCGTTTGATGATGCTCTTGTCGGAGATCGCGACGAGTGTTTGGATCGGGCAATGCTGGAAGCCGCCTTGGATCATGCCGAGGAGTTTCTTCTTGCGGAGACCCTCTTTGTGATCGATCAGCAACGACCGGAGCAGGTCGCCTTGGCGTTTGGCTTGCTGGATTGGTGAGGGCATGCCTTCACGCTTACGCCCGTAGGCATAGACGAACTCGAGGTGGTTGTTGATATGGACTTCGCCTGCGACGCTCTTGGATTCGATGATGATCAAGCCGTGCTTGTGGATGACGAGGTGGTCGATCTGGGCGACTTCGCCTTTGCGTTCGAGACGGAGGTCGTTGATCACATGGATCGAATCAGACTCGCCGAACGCCCGGTTGAGATAGAACGCCATCTGCTGCTCGGCTTCGTGGCCGTTGAACGCCTTCCGGTTTGATTTGGGTGGCGGCGGGTTGGTGTTGTCCTTCAAAATCATATGTGTAGATCATATATGCTCGGTGGAACGCTCGCAGGCGATCAGTGCATGCTTTCGGGAAGTGGGAAAACTACCAGTCGGACTTGGAAAGATTGATTTCTTGCTGCTTGAGGAGCCAGGTGTTGAAGGAGTCGAGGTCGATCTTGCGATCGGGGCCCTTCTTGCCGTTGGTCTTGAACTTGCCACGAGTGGCAGCAGCAGAGACCCTGGAGTTTGCTCGCTTGGTGTCAAGGTTGTCTACCACGGTGATGAGTTTTTCCCCGGCTTGCGATACGGTGAGCCAACGGTCCTCGCCTGAATCAGAGTGGGGGAGTGTTTGGCGATTCAATGTGAGCGATAGATCGGCTGTAAACTGACCATCTTCAATGGTGCAGATGCTGGCGAGCGAATCTGCTGCAGGGCGGAAGCCGGGCCAGATTCCAGGATCAGGAAGCGTCGCGTAGGTGAGTACCAGTGGGGCGGGTGAGCGGCGAAGCGGTTCGGCCTGGCGGACGATCTCGCGGGCATCGGTCCAGTCTAAGCCTCGGGCGATGAAGATATCTCGGGGCGTTTCGTTGTTGGCAAGTGTGCCGAGCGACCAGATGCGATTGGTAGTGATTTCATCAAGCGGGCCAGATGAGCCAATGGCCTTCATGAGCGATTGGGCGAGTCCTTTGGTATGGAGCTGCCATTGGCGGAGCTGCTCGAGCGGGATATTGACGCGGCCACATTCGGGGCACATGGCCACGCCGAGCATGCCAGTGGGGTATTGGCGGATTTCAACTTCGAGGGGGTGTTGCTCGATGCAGCCATTGCAATCAATCAGTTCGGTCGATTCGATTTCCTTGAGGATGCGTTGGTCGATCATCGCATCGCGTGCGTCAGAACTCCACGGGCGTGTATCGTCCGCAGTGAAGGTTGGCAGGCCGCCGGGGCGTTCAGCTAAACGCAGGATGAGCCGGAGTGTTTCGGTCAAAGGGCAATTCCTGATCGACGAAGGACATCTTTGATGACTTGGTCATGTGGGTCGTCCTTGAGCGTGCAGCCGTCGGGGTAGGTCAGTGTGAATGGAATGGTTTTGGCTTGGTAGCCGTTGACGGGTTTGAATGCGACGCGGAGTTTCGCCTTGGCGGGATGGAGATCGCTGAGCCGGGCCTTCTTGGTGTCGATGATCTCGTCGATCAAGTTGTGTAGGTTCTCGTTGTTTCGTGCGGGCACGCCAAGCGTGACCTGGCCTCGCTGTCGCCCAGTACCGTTGCCTGCAATGTCGAGCTTGATTTCGATCAGGTCGATTGTGGCGATGCCGTCTTTGGGTTCGATGGTAAAGCTGAAGTTGCG
>JAESSR010000006.1 GCA_016764015.1 Phycisphaerales bacterium | reverse complement strand
TCTGACGGCTCAATTTTCTATTCAAGATCATCTTCTTTTCACTTCCCCCGGGCCTCCGGGGGAGGTGGCTGCGAAGCAGACGGAGGGGGTCTTCTCTTATCGCTTCATCATCTCAAACAAAATCAACACCTTCCCATAATACAACCCCGACTCCCCCAACGCCTCAAACCCCACCTTCATCAGCACCTTCCGCGACGCGACATTCCCCGGAAACGACACCGCCACCAACCGATCCAACCCCAACACCCCAAACCCATACGCCGCCGACGCCCGAGCCACCTCCGTCGCATACCCCTTCCCCCAATGCTCCTTCCCAAACCGATACCCCAGCTCAACCTCATCCCCATCAAACGCAATCGGCACCAGCCCCCCCTGCCCGATCACCGCTCTCGTCGCCTTCTCGACCACCGTCCAAAAAGTCATCCCATGCTCATCACAAAACCTCGCCCCCCGCTCGACCCGCTCGACGACCTGTTCGCGTGTCCACACATCGCCATTGATCCCAAGATACCGCATCGTCTCAGGATCACCCCAATACCCCGCCAGCGCATCGACATCGGCCAAGCAAGGCACACACAGTTCAAGCCGATCCGTCTCAAACACCACTTTACGCATACTTCACTCCACACTCGGGACATACACCACTACTTAACCCGTCAAGCAAATAGCCGCATCCACCACAACACCCTGCTCGTTTTCGGAAATCGGCTGCAGAATACAGAGCTTGGATCGTCCACATCAATACAACAGCAACGCCAAGCAATACCGTATGAAATGAAAAACACCCGCCGCTGACCCCGCCTGAGAACCGCGGAGTCACCCACCTGTATTCCCAGCCATCCCACCAAACCTCATCTAAGCTCAACATCTCCCCCGAAGCAGCAGAGCGCGATCCCCAGAGCATGGATACATTCCCACTGTACCAGTTGATCCGAAACTGACGCACAACCGTCGCTTCGCCATAACTCATATGCGCAACCAACACGACACCCAAGCCGAACAATCCTAAACCCACTCCCCACCACCGCAATCGCATCTTACGCTTCATACGCCTCCCCACACTCCGGGCACACGCCCCCACTCAGCCCCGCAAGCGAATACTCACAACTCAAACACACAACCCCATCAAGCCCAACCCGTTTCCACCACTTCCAGAACGGCATCAACCAAACCGACCACGCCACCATCACCGTCGCCGGATAGACCAGAGGCAACTGAGCATTGAACGATGTCCCGCCCGAGCCGCCACCCCGATTGAAACTCAACCGCCACCACTTCACCGGCACCGGCCAAGATTCTGTGCTTTGCTCAAAGTCCACATCCCACCCCGGCTCAGGACCCGAAAAATACATCTGTTTGTATTGGGGATAATAACGCCCAACCAGCGCCCCATCAATACAGTGAACTTGCACCATTCGCCTTTGCGATGCTGATCCTGGTTCTGGAACAAACTTAACACGAGCCATCGGCCCAACCCAAATCGAAACTGGAATCCCGATCACGAGCAAGGCCGTACACACCCACACCATCCATCGCCCGCAAGCCCTGAGTTTCGGATGTTTACGCTTCATGTACTTCCCCACACTCCGGACACACATCGCTGCTCAATCCTTCAAGTGAATACTTACACTTCCGACAGCATTCATCAAATCGACGACTAAATCTCAACCATATTTTCATTATCAGAAATGCTGACCAAAGGCAGAGAATCACTGTTGGATAAATGAGTGGAAACTCAAAGTGCAAGAGTGTGGATTGGCCTATTTTGTAACGCGTGATACTAGGAGACGCGAACCAACCCCCAAGCATTGAGTATTGCCTCAGAACTTCGTCAGGCCGATTATCTTGCCGGTACTGTTCAAATCCATCGAACAAAACGAAATCATTACGAAAAACTATTGAAATCGGATACCGCCCCGCCGAGAGCCGTCCTTGTTCAAGGCTCACAATATACACATCGCGAGGGGTCGAATCATTGATGACCGTCTCAGACACATAACCCGGCTTATATAGAACAGGCACAATTATTGCTGCGATCAACATCCCCGAGCACACCCACACCGTCCACCTTCCGCACGCCCTGAGTTTGTGATGTTTACGCTTCCCCATACCTGACCCACTCCAGCCGCAACCCCATCGCCCCCAGCGTCGCCCCCGCCAGCTTCCGATCGCCACTCTCAATCATCTCGCTCACCTTCTCAGGCTCAATCTTCCCACGCCCAACCTCCATCAAGGTCCCTGCGATGATCCGCATCATGTTGTACAAAAATCCATTCCCCGAAACCCGGATCACAAACTTGCCGTCTTCGGGCTGCTCAATCGCACACCGATAAATCGTCCGCACCGTCGTCTTACGCCCATGATTGATCTGCGCAAAGCATTTGAAATCATGCTCGCCCACCATCAAGTCCGCAGCCTGCTGCATCCGGGTTGCATCCAAATCATACCAAGTATGAAACACGAACCGCCGATCCCACAACGGCCGCACCGGCCCAGAAACAATCGTATAACAATACTCCTTCTCCACCGCATCGCCAATCGGATTGAAATCATCCGCAACAACCTCGCAGGCATGCACCAATACATCCTTAGGCAGCTTGCTGTTGATCGCCTTGACCAGATTCCCCGTCCCCCGCTCAATCGGCCAACCCACCCCCTTGCTCGCATCAGGGCTGCTCGTAAAACTCGCCACCTGCCCGTTGGCATGCACGCCCGAATCCGTCCGCGAGGCCCCCGTCAAAATCACCTGCTCACGCACCACCTGGCGAATAGTTTGTTCAAGCACATGCTGAACTGTTCTCAGTTGTAAACGCTTTGGCTCTTCACCCGGCGATGGAGCAGGCGCATCAGGATCGGGCGGCTCCTGCTTCTGCCACCCGACAAAGTCTGTCCCGTCGTATGCAACTGTCAGCTTATAGCGAGGCATCCGCGATCAACCCGCATCCGAATCATCGCCGATGACCGTAGGCTGAGAATCAAAGTTCTTAATCACCTTCGGCGGCGGCCCCTTTGGCCCGCCTCCGCCATGCCCGAACTTCTTATATTCTTCGTCCGCCCATTGATCCCCGACCTTCCACCACACAAGGGTGAAAATCGCGGTCACAATGCCGATGAACAATCCAAGCGAGATCCAAATAACCATCACGATCTCCTCATAGTCAACACAAAGCCAAATCAGAGCTCAACCATCTCCATGTCCGACTCAACAAGCTCGACAACCGGAGGCATCTTCACATCGGTTGCAAACACAGCGAGCCCATCAACCTCATCAACCATCCGAGCACGGATGACCAATGCATCGAACAGCTCGCCGCGAGGAATCAAGATGGAATCAATCGCTCCCGGCACCTGCCCGGGTTGCTCATCAACAATCTGTGAACCAAAGCCCGGTGCATGCTCAACAAGCGTGCCACCGGCTGCGAGTTCGATCAGATCGAGTGCAATCTGCCCTTCGGACTTTGATTGGTGCTGGTTCGGAATGCCTTGGTCGAAGTGCTGAAGAATTCCAGTGCAGTTCTCAAAGCTCCCAGCTTTTTCTGCAAAGCTCGACGATGGCAAGATAACCTCAGCCTTGCTGCACAGAACTGAATCAGTAGTATCGATCAAGATCAGCTTCGTCCCAGCGATGGCATCGGCGAGCTCGTCGGTCACCCAGTTGCTTGGGAAGTTCGCCGTCATCATTACTGCGCCAAAGTCGCTCGCCCGGCGAACAAAGGTGCCAAACTCTTTGAACCCGCCAAATGCCCCGAGCACCCGCTCGATACCCTTGCGGTTGGGCACTTTCTCAGCCCGCAGCATAAAAGGTTGCCCGTGCTGAGGGTTGGGGAATGATTGGTCGTCGCCATCAACCGGGATCGGCCCAACAAACAACTCAACATCTTCGTCGAGCATCTTTGCAGCCTTGACGAGTGAATACGCTTCTTCGCATGTCAATGTCGCAGAGACAACCAACGCAGTCTTCTTGCCCTCAGCCTTGGCACCAAGCATTGAATCTACCGCCTGCCCAAGCGCCCGGCTCCAGCTCGCCTCAACCATCATCCCATGCTCGCGACGCATCGGCGTGGTCAATCGTGTATCAGCATGCACAAACTTCCAGCCATAGCGCACCTCATCGGTGATCCACCAGGTGTTGATATCCATGTTCGTGCGAGGCTTGACCCGGTAGAGCCGACCTTGATTATGCTCGACCCAGATATTGTCGCCTGAGCTCGTAAACGGATCAACCCCGGCGCTCATTTTGAGGAACCACACGCGCTGGTTGAACAAGAAATCCTTGTCGATCAACGATCCAACCGGGCACAGGTCAACGACATTGCTCGCCAGCTCATTATCCAAAGGCATCCCCGGGAACACATCAATCGTGCACTTGTCGCCGCGTCCATCAACCATGAGCTCGTGGGTCTGGGTCACCTCATCGGTAAACCGCACACACCGTGTGCACATGATGCACCGGTCCGAGTACATGTACACATTATCGCTCATGATCTTCTTAGGCGAGACAACCTTCGTATCTGTAAATCGTGAGTGCCCACGCCCGTACTTAAATGAATAATCCTGAAGCGTGCATTCGCCCGCTTGGTCACACACCGGGCAATCCAGCGGGTGATTGATCAGCAAGAACTCCATGACCGCCTTCTGGTTGGCGATCGCCTTTTCGCTCTCGATCGTCACGACCATGCCCTCACCCGCTTCGGTCGCGCAGGTCGGAAGCAGCTTGCCACCCATCATCGGCTCGAGCTTGTTGTCGTTGCGTGGGTTGGGCGCCTCGAAGGTTGCTAGACATATCCGGCACTGCGCAGGACGCGAGAGCCCGGCGTGGTAGCAGTATTGAGGAATGTCGATCTCGTTGCGATTGGCAACCTCGATCACCATTTCACCCTTGGTGAACTCACATTTGATCCCGTTTATCGTGACTGTTGGCATAGCGGAGGCTCATCCCATTTATATGGCAATTCAGTTGGCAAATCGATCGGCAAATCAGTTGAACGATTCAAACACCAGAACCGCCGAGATCGTCGATGACCACCCCGCCAGCTCTGTTTCATTATTCAGCATCCATATCGTAGCGCGAATCCCGTTTCTGAACCCGAATCAGGGCTTGGAACTTATCCCACACTCATCCCTCGGGGGTGGCATTGGTATTTGGACCCGATTCAGGGCTGGTGGGGCTAGTGGGGGTGATGGTGGTGGATATTCCACGCCCCCGGCTTGTATTTGAGTTGCCCACCACCGACCAGAACCGATCGTCATCCCTCAAGCGCTCAAGATCAGGATCAACCGCCCACCACCCGCTCCCGAGTTGGTATCCTCGCTCGACCGCCCGTTCCCAATGTCCAAGTGCAATCTCGGTTTCGCCACTCATCGCTCGATAGCACGCCAGGTTGTACAACACTCCCGGATCAATCACACGCCCATCACCATCCTTGGTAGATCGCTCTTCGAGATCGTCCGCGACCGATTTGAACAGTGCCTGGGCAGCTTCAATCTCGCCAATCCCCTGTTTGCCCCATGCTCGGATGTAATCGAGCTGAGCCTGAGTAAACTCACTGGTCCAAGACGCCAATCCCGCCATCTGAGCATCAAGGGCTCGCCAGGTCGCGAGTTCGGCTTCCTCATCGCCCATCATCCGATCCACCAACCCGCGCCAGAGGTGCGCGCTTGGATGCTCTGGGAAGAGCGTATTGAGCTGGTCGGCTGCTTTATCCGCTTTGGCCAACTGCCCCTGGGCTGCCCAGGTCCGAATCCGTCCTATCAGCCCTACCTTTGTTGGTTGGGCATTCATCGCGTCGGCTCGCGGAAAAACAGCCGAATCCATAGGCGAAAAACCCACAATATAGACAAATGTGCTCAACCCAAGCACCGCAGACCCAACAACAACATGCCCAATATTGATTCCCATGCACTACTCTACCAAGAAACCACGCCATCGGTTCCATTCTCCAATCTATCAATCCCCCTCTTTCTTATCCTTTCGCCTCCACCGGGCTTCCGGGGGAGGTGCCGAACAAAGTGGGGCGGAGGGGGTCTCCCTCTTTCCCATCCATACCGCATACCCT